>JANXXE010000032.1 GCA_025350815.1 Myxococcales bacterium
CGTCGCACCGGGCGCGCCCCCGTTGTCTACGCGCACCCGTCACTGGAGCCGATCCTGAAGCGCACGCTGGGGGTGCCGCTGTTTCAAGAACAGTTAATTCGCATGGCCATGGTGGCAGCAGGATTCACCGGGGGACAGGCGGACGAATTGCGCCGGGCGATGGGGTTCAAGCGGTCGATGGAACGCATGCAAGAGATCGAAGGGGCGCTGCGCACGGGAATGACCCGTAACGACATCGCGACGGCCGCGCAGGAGGAAATTCTTCAGGGCATAAAATCCTTCGCGTTGTACGGCTTCCCGGAATCGCACGCGGCCTCGTTCGCGTTGATTGCCTACGCGTCGGCCTACCTGAAGGCACATCACGGGGCGGCGTTCCTGTGCGCGCTGCTGAACAACTGGCCGATGGGTTTCTATCACCCGGCGGCCTTGCTTTCGGATGGCGCCCGCCACGGCATCACCACCATGCCGGTGGACGTGCAGGTTTCCGACTGGCTGTGCACGCTGGGGCGCGGTGATCCTGATTCGGCATTGCATGTGCGCCTGGGTCTGAAATACGTGGCCGGGTTGCGCGAACTGACGGGACAAAAGCTCCGCAACGAGCGCCAGCAACGGCCTTTCACCTCGATTGCGGATTTTCACGCACGCGTGCGGCCCAATCAGGCTGAAATGGGCACCCTGGCCGACATCGGCGCCTTTGCCGCTTTCGGGGGAACCCGGCGCGCGGCCCTGTGGCAGGCCGAGGCGTTGGGACAATCGGGGGAACTTTTTGCTCGCGCGGAGCCCGTTGATGATTCGTCCCTGGAATCGCCGTTGCCTGAAATGACGGACAGCGAACAAATGCTGGCCGATTTTCGCGGCACGGGCGTCACGACCGGCGCCCACCCATTGTCGCAGTTGCGCCCGGCGCTGGATGGGCAAGGCATTTTGACCGCCGCGGCGCTGGCCAAAAAGCGCGACGGCGACAACGCCAGCGTCGCCGGCGTCGTGATCGTGCGGCAACGCCCCAGCACAGCGCGCGGATTCGTCTTCATCACCCTGGAAGACGAAACGGGATTTTCGAACGCGATCGTCACGCCGGATTTGTTTCAGAAATGGCGCGCGGTGATCCTGCGGCACGCGGCGCTGGTCATCGAAGGTGTGGTGCAAAACCGCGACGGCGTGTCCTTGCTGAAGGCCAAACGATTCGCGCCGGTGCCGGGCGAAGGGTCATTGGCCGACGTTTCGCATGATTTTCACTGATGGCGACGTGATATCGCCGTGGTACTTACAATTCCGGGAGACACACCCATGAAGATTCTGATCCGGCCCTCACGACCTGGCTGCACTGCGGGATTGCTTCTTTGGTCCCTATTTCTGGGCGAACGCGCCGGTCTGGCCCAGGGGGGGCAGCCTCCCACCGTCGCCCAACCCACAGCAGCGACCGCTGCGCTTCCGGAGCCGGCGGTCCCCGCACCACCCGCGGACCCCGAGGCACCCGCGATCCCCGCACCGCCTGCGGCGCCCGTCCCGCCGGTGCCGACGCCACCGCCGCCCGCCTATCCACCGTCGCCCGCCTATCCGCCGTCGCCCGCCTATCCACCGCCGGGATACCCCCAAAGCTACGCCCCCCAGCCTGACCCTGGACCACCGGGGCCGCCATTCCGGCGGGGCTTTCTGGCAATGCCCTATCTGGGGCTGCACGCCGTACAGGGTCAGGCCGGTAGCAACTTCTCTCCCGGCGCCCGCATCGGGGCCCTTCTGGGTGGGCATGTAAATTCCACTGTGTCTCTCAACGGTGAAATGACGGTGGACGTGGCTGACCCAAGAAATGTCCCGTCAGGTGTAACCGTCACCGAGGCCTTCGTGGATCTGGCCTTTAGCCCCCTCGTACACCTGAGAAACGGAGACACTGAATTCGTCTTTGGTCCCAAGATCGGCGTCTGGGGACTGGGCGCGGACCTAAGCGAGAACGCCGAAACGGTTTCGATGTCTGCCAGCGGATTTCTATTTGGAATCAATGCCGGTGTCTTCATTCCCATGGGCGATGTGGCGGTTGGGGCTTTATTGAATCTCGACATCAGAAGTCCTCCGGACGAAGTCTGCGTGTCGGTGGCGGGCAAGGAGACCTGCGAAAAGGTCATGGACGGGGACGCCCTCAAGGTCCTCGGCTTCACCGCCGCCGTGCTGTTCTGATGGTCGAATCGGGGCCGACGACTACGGTTGAACCGTCGGCGTCCCATCCCGGAAGAACGTTCCGATCATCTGGCGCAGCGCCTTGCGCGCGGCCGGATTCTCGGTCGAAACGAAGTGACCGTCGTACATGCCCGGGTTGTATTGCGCCTGGACGGCTGTAACCGGGGGGCTGGTGGTGGTGAAATTGGTCTTCACGGGGCTCGACACCGGTGGCGTCTGCGGCTGGTAGTTGTCGACGACGGGCATCGCCACGGGCAGGCTTGCCGCCAGGGCCAGGGTCCGCTGGGTTTCGATGGGCGCGTAGGTGTCGCCGGTGCCATAGATGTGTAGAAAATGATGCGCGGGAACTCCCATGGCGGGCTCGGCAAAGATGCGCCTGGCGTAGTTCACCGGATCCGATCGTTCGAAGAACATCTGCACCAGGCTCAGCACCGGGTGATTTCCATCGACCACGGGATCGGCCAGCAGCAAGGGTAGGCCCGCGGCGATGTCCACCGGATTCTTGCGATACAAGAAACTGAGGAACAGTGTCCCGCCGCTACCGGACAGGACAACCTCGCCGAAGGCGGGCTCGCGGCCGATGGCAATCGAGGCGGCATTAGCGCCCTGCGAGTGGCCGTAGAGCGCCACCTTCGTCTTGTCGAGCTTCAGCCCGCCCGCACTGAAGGTCTCGATCGCACGCGCAATCGCGAACAGATCCACCGCTGACTGCAAGGCGTTGTCGCGCGCGGCGCGCGGGTTCAGGACATTGAAGACCAGTTCCGACGGGGCCTTGGTCGATGCGCCCCGGCGCGTGCCGTGCAAAACGCCGTCGTAACCCAGGGTCACCGTCGGCACAGCCGCCCCGCCCGGCGTTTCCCCGGTGGCGAACTCGCCCGCCAGGCCCGCCTCCATATGCGACCGGAAGCCGCCGCCCGTGCCGTGCGCGTACACCAGCGTCGGCCAGCCAGCCGCCGGCGCCGCGCCCTTCGGAACCGTCACGGCAAAACACACGTCGTCGGTGCGCTGAATCTTCGGGGGCGCGTCGCCGACGAAATCGATGCCGCCGCCGTCAGCCGGCTGCTCGTAGGGCGGCGTGCCCTTCTGGAAAATGGGAATGCCAATGGTGCCCTGGTACTCGTCGAATCGCGAATCGGCCACCATGCAGCCGCGCACGTGGTCTTTCCCGGTCTTGCCGTCCTCGCAAGGCGACGTCTTGCCGGCGTCCCCACACCTCATGAAGCCCTTGATCTCAGGGGTCGGCGCCGCACGCACGGCCGCGCGCAGCTTGACCAGCGGCGCTTCGACATCTTCTGTTGTGAACACGGCCGCCCCGGTCAACTCCTCTGCGTTCAGCTTGTTCGCGGTGATGTACGCGCGCAGGGGGGCATACGCTTTCCAGGCAGCCGCCATGTCCGGATCCGCCGGGGACGCCGCAGCCAACATCGCCTTGAAGTCATCGTCGGCAGCCACCGGCTTGCCCATGTCGTCGACTACCAGATTTTTCAGAACAACCGCATAGGTGGTCGCCGGTCGCAACGGCGAGCCCAGTGGGTGGCGAACCACCACGTAGCGCGGGCAAATATACCTGCCGCCGGCGGTGGTGGCCGACCAGGACTGCCCGAGCTTGCGCGCGTACTCGGGCGAGCCAGGCGTGATGTTCCAGATCGCGACAGCACCGTCCTTGTGCAGCGACGCCAGATCCAGCTTGCCTGAAAAGCGGAAGTACACCGCCTGGTTCAGCCCGAATCCCGTGGAATCCTCCTCGATCGCCTTGATGTAGCGGTCGACGGGGTCGAAGGGCAGCAGTGACGCGCCCGGCGTTGGATGGCCTGCAAGACTAATCCTGCCGTTCTTCTTGCGGATGTCGTTGGGGAAAGGCAGGCGGTAGAAATCATCGCTGGGGGGCTCGCCTGCACGCGGCACCTTGAAATACAGTTTGGCGGCACCCTCGGATTCGACGTCGCACTTCGCGCCCGTCCAGAACTGCCCCGTCACCAGGGCCTGACAGCTGCCCGCCGCACACAACAGCCCGGCACGACAGTCGGTCAGGGCCATGCATGCCTTGCCGACATCGCCCGTGCCCGGCTTCACGCACGCGCCGACCTGCCCGTTCGTCAGACACACCAGACCCGACGTGCAGTCCCCCTCGGCCGAACACACGCCCCCTTCCGGCATCTTGCCGCTGGGCGCGCATTTGCCGGCCGGCCCGCAATACAAACCCGTCACGCATTCCGCCGACAGCACGCACGGCACGTCCGCCGCCTTGTTGCTTGCAGGCTGACAGGTCTTGGTCGCCACGGGGCAGGCCAGGCCGTCGCGGCAGTCGCCGTCCTTGGTGCACGCGGCATCGATGGGCGCGCCCACCGTACCGCCGACCCCGCCCGCACCGGTGGTCATGGGCGGCGGGTTGGGAATGAAACCGCAGCCGGAGGTCAGCGCGACCGCATTGACGAACAGGGCCACAACAACCGTCACGCCTGGACGCATCGCAGTCCTCCTAATCTAGAGATCGGCCTGGGCCACCGAAAACTTGTTGTTGGTGTCGTAAAGAATCTGGAAACTGGCGCGCGTCTCGGCTGGCAGCAGGCCTTGCAGGTGACCCTGGCGGCCGCGTTCGTAGATGAAGAAGACGCGGTTGCCGCGGTGGTTGCCGAACCATTCCACCATCTTCTCGTCGGCCGTTTCCATGTCGAAGACCGTGCGGTCTTCCATGGGTCCCTCGTAGATCTCGTTCTTGCTGTAGAAGGTCTCGCCGCGCCAATACATCTGGTAAGCAACCAGCTTCTCGTCGCGTGATCGGCGGTGCTTGTAGAACGTCGCAATGGCGTCCTTCTGCGACCAGTACGGAGCCACCTGCCGCATGAACACGTCCAGCAGGAACCAGGTGAACAGGACAGCCGCGCCACACAGCCCAAGGGACGCTGATCGTAACAGCTTCTTGCTTCCCAGCGCCAGGGTCAGGACCGCGAAGGCGGCGCCAAATGCCAGCAGCGGCGTCGTGAAATCCAATTGCGGGGGCCACGGCCGCCCCTGCGGGCTGTGCACATAGTCGTACGAAAACAGCCACAGGAAGTGCTGCGAGGCGTTCTTCGCCGTCACCAGATCCTGCAGCACCACCCCCAGAAGCGGCAGCCCCACCAGCGCGACAACCAAACCCTTGCGGGCGTCGCGCCGTTCAACGAGATCGTCGAGGAAACAGCCGATCACGATGGCGAGGCCCGGAATCGCCGGCAGCACATAGTGATGGAACTTGGTCATCGACATCGAAACGACCGCGTAGCCCGCCACAAACCAGATCGCGCCCAGCCAGTAGATGGCCTGCCGACGCGCATCCGGCGCCTTGCGCATGACCATGGTCGCCAGCGCCGCCGGCGCGATGGCCACCCAGGGCAAAATCGCGTAGCCCAGTTCACGCAGGAAGTATTCGAAGCTGCCCCTGTCGCCGTGGCGGCCCAGCACCATGCGGCGCCAGTGGTTGTCGCCGAACAGCTCGTTCCAGAAGGCCCAGCCGTGGCGCGCGATCATCGCGTGGTGCCAGGGCGCGGCAACGACACCGAGGGCGACCAGGGCGACCAGGATCGCCGGCAGCAACTGCGCGCGTTTGAGGCGGGCCCAGCTCCAGGTGAACGCCAAATACGCGACGAAGATGATGACCGGCAGACCCAGGCCCGCCAGCCCCTTGGCCAAAACGGCGAGGCCGCACATCATCGCCGCCAGGTACAGATACAGCGGCGCCCGGTAGCGCGCGCGCGCTGCCAGCCAAATGAAGGCCAAGAATCCCAGGTAGTAGGGAATCATGAACACGGCGCCGAACATCAGCTGTTCGCGTCCGCCCCACGGGATCTTCACCTTGAGCTGGATCGAGTTAATGATCAGCTGCGGCACCGTCAGCACGACGAACACCACCAAGGTCGTGTAGAAGATCGGATGGTGCGGCCAGCTTTTCCATCCTTGTCCCCGACGGGGCAGCAGTTCGTCCCTGTCGTCCAGCAGCGCCAGCATGCCCAGAGCCAGCGCCATCGCCATGGGACCCACGAAGGCCATGTCGGTCATCGCCTGCCGAACGACCAGGCTGAACATCGGACAGGTGGCCATCACGATCGCCGACAGGAAACCCGCGCGACGGCTGACAAAGCGGGCCACTACAAGGTAGACGGCCCACATCGCCAACACGCCCATCAGACAAAAGGGAACGCGCACGGCCCACTCGGCGCGATTGCCAATCGCCATCTCACTGGGACTGCCGCCGGGCAAGCCGATGCCAGCGATGTGCATGCCGATGCTCATCAGCCAGAAGGTCAGGGCCGGTTTCGACCAGAAAACCTCGACGTCGCGGGGCGAGCCCGGCCACCACAGGCTGATGAAATCGCCGCGCTTGGTCATCTGGCGCGCGACCTCGGAATAGTGCGTCTCCCACGGATCCCACAGGCCGTAGCTGCCCGCGAACGGGATGTACAACAACAGGCCGGTCACGATGACCAGCATCGTCATCTGGCGGTCGGTCAGGCGGTCGAAAAAACTGGCGCGGCCCGGCGCCTGATCGGTGGCGGGGGGCGTCATGGAAGTGCGGTGCCAGGGTTAAAGATGACGGCCATGAAACGAGGACGCTACGTTTATCACCCCGGACGAGGGGCGCAAAGCCCCCGGCGGTACCTGTGAACGCGCCCCGCCCCACGGCCGTCGCCGTCACGCTGGCCAAGGATCTGGCGCGTTCCATCCGGGGCGGCCACCCGTGGATCTACCGGGACGCCTTGACCCCCGATCGCCCCCTGCCCGACGGGACCTCGGTCGAAGTTCGGACCCGCGACGGCCGGCCCCTGGCGCGCGGTTTCTGGGACGCAAAATCGCCCATCGCCGTGCGTGTGCTGCAGGCCGGCCCCGCGGCGACCTGGCATAGCGACCCACAGGCCCTGGTCGCAGAACGCCTACGCGCGGCACTCGAGCGCCGACTGGCTCGTCTCGACCGCGCACAGACCAATGCCTTTCGCTGGGTTCACGGCGAAGGCGACGAACTGCCCGGCATCCACGTCGATCTTTACGACGACGTCGCGGTGGTCCGTTACGACGGCGACGGCGCCCGCGCCTTTTATCGGAAGCTTGGAATGCTGCTGACGGACGGTGCCCTGCCCGCGCGCGCGCGACTGGTCGTCGATCGCGAGACGCGCGGCGCAGCGGGAGCGCTGACGGTTCGTGAAAACGGCCACCTCTTCGACGTGGATCTCGCGCACGGCCAAAAGGGCGGCCTATTTCTGGATCAGCGCGAGAACCGACAAGAGATCGCCAAGCGCGCGGCAGGGAAAAGCGTCCTCAACCTGTTCGGCTACACCGGGGGCTTTTCGGTCTACGCGGCCAAGGCGGGCGCCCGCAGCACGCATACGGTCGACCTGGCCAAGCCCGCCATCGAGGCTGCCCGGCGCAACTTCGAGGCAAACGCCCTATCGTCCGCCAACGCCCATTTCCACGCGGGCGACGCCTTCGCCTTTTTGACCGACGCGGCCCGGCGGGGCGAAACATGGGACATTGTCATCTCGGATCCACCCAGCTTCGCGCCCAGCAAGCGGGCGCTGCCCGCGGCCCGACGCGCCTACCGGCAGTTGCATGAACTGGCGGCCGCAGTCACGAAGCCCGGTGGCCTGCTGTGTCCGGCTTCGTGTTCAAGTCACTTCGACAGGCGCGAATTCCTGGCCAGCGTCGAGGAAGGCGCGCGCGCCGCCGGCCTTCGTTGGACCATGGACAGCCTTCGTGGCGCCGGCTTCGACCACCCTGTGCGCGAATCCTTCCCCGAAGGCGACTACCTGAAGTTCGCGATCGGCCGCCTTGCGCTAAGATGACGGGCGTATGAGCACCACAGGAGCCAGCTTCGGCGGCAAGAACAAATTCGAGGGCGCAGGCGGCACACCGGGCGGCGCGGGCGAGTTCCTGGTCGGCGTCGGCATGGCTGCCATCGGACTTTATCTGCTGCTGAACCAGGTCCAGGTGCATACGTCGTTCTGGCGCTTCGGCGGCATGGCCAACAGCGCGGGCATCAGTTGCTTGCCCTTGCTGTTCGGCGTGGGCGCCCTGTTCTTCAACGGCAAGTCCGTGGTCGGATGGCTGCTGGCGGGCGGCGGATTGCTGTTCGTCCTTGTAGGCATTTTGGCCAACATGGACATCTATTTTCAGCAGACATCGCTGTGGAACACGCTGCTGATGCTGGTGCTGATCGCGGGCGGCCTGGGCTTGATCTTCAAAAGCCTGCGGCCCCACGGACCGCGGCAAGCCGACTGACGGCTGCGGTGCGCGGGCAACCGGACCGGGGTATACGGCGCACCTTTGCGTCTGTATGCAACGAGTTACGCCGCAAACGCCGCGCCAGACGCAAAAATGCGCGTCTTGTCGTCGTGCGCAACTGCTGCGGACACGCACAGGAAGCTGGCGCCCGGAAACCGCTTGCCAATGGTACGCAGGGCGCCGCTGCCAAGGACGAGCAGCCCTGTCGACACAGCGTCGGCGTCAGTTGCCGCGTCCATGACGACCGCGGCCAAAGCCGTGTGCGAAACCGAAGCCCCCGTCCGCGGATCCACGACGTGCCCCCGCGCCGCCCCCCGCCGCTTGAACGTCCGCCCCGCTATCGTCGACACGCTCAGCGACTGGTTCCGTAACAAAACGCGGGCGACGTGCTTCTGACCGTCGTCGGGATCCTGGACGGCCACGCCCCACCCTGCCGCGCCCGGTGGCGCGCCCAGCGCGTGCACCGACGACGTCCCGCCGTGCAAGATCGCGTTGCACACCCCGCCGTCACGCAGGCGCTCGACAGCGCGCTCGATCGCGTAGCCTTTCCCTATCGCGCCGGGATCCAATGCGACGCCGGCGCGCCTGAACGAGACCGTCATCGCCCGCGCATCCAGCCGCACCTGCTTGCGAAAACCCACCAGCGTCACAGCGCGCGCCAGTTCGGCCACGCCACCACGGCGTCGCAGGACCGACAAGATCGCACCGACGGTCGGATCGAAGGCCCCCTCTAGCTTGGCGGACAGCGTCCCGGCCCTCCGCAAGAACGCGAACAGCGACTGATCCACGCGCACCGGACCCGCGGCGGCCTCGGCATTCAGCCGGGCCAGCTGCGAATCGGGACGGAAGACACTGAGCTCGCCCTCGACGCGTTCGATCTCATCCAGCGCCGCCTCGGCCGCCGCGCGCGATTGCACCGGATCGCGATCGTCCGCGATCACGATCTCGAAGCGCGTGCGCATCGCCGTGCGCGCCAGCGCGACCAAGGGTACGGCGCCGCGGGCCGCCACGGCGGGCTCAGGCGTATTTCCAGCTGCGTTTCGCCGGATCGAAAAGGACTCCCCGGCCGCTGCCCTCGGAGATCTCGGCCAGGGAAATCAGCGCCTGGGCGCGAATGCCGAGATCCATCGGGCAGTTGGCCGGCTTGAGCCCACGAATCGCATCCAGCCAGTTGGCCTCGTGCTTGATGTGGTTTTCGCCCGAGTCCTTCACCGCCACCACTCCGCCCTCGATCTCCTCGGCGAAGGGCCTCTCGGGCTTGACCTCAGGCTCCTTGCCGCCCAGGTACATCGTGGCCTTGTAGCCGCGCACCATCTCCTGCAGGCCCTGCTCGTTCACGGTGGCGCCGACAAAGTTAAACGTCCAGCCGCCTTCCATCTCCGCAATGACCGCTATCGAATCCGACACCTCACGGTCGGTCGAGATATTCTTCGTCCCCACGCAATGGACTTTCAGGGGCCAGTCCTTGCCACCCATCGCGAACAGCAGCGGGTGAATGCGATGGGGCATGAGATCGCCCAAAATTCCGGCCGAATAGTCACGGTATTTGCGGTAGCGGAAAAAGCGCGCTTTCGAGTCGTCGTCCCACGGTCGTTTGGCCGCCGAGCCCAGCCACATCGCCCAGTCCAGATTGTCGGGCCCCGCATCGGCGTCGATCGCGTAGTTCCATTCGCCGGCCGGCCCGGCGTTGCGGGTATACGACGACTGCGCCGAGACCAGCGGGCCAAGCTTGCCGGACGCAATCACGTCGCGTGCGGCGTGGTACTTCGGATCGGACGTGCCCTGCGAGCCAATCTGCACGATCTTGTTCGTGCGCTTCTGCGCGTCGAACAACTGAAAGGCTTCGTCCAGATAACGCGCCATCGGCTTTTGCACGTAGGCGTGCTTGCCAGCGTCGAGGGCGTGCACCGCAATTTCGCAATGCCAGTGCTCGGGCGTTGCAACGAAGACCGCGTCCACGTCCTTGTTCTCCAGAATCTTGCGGTAGTCCTTCTCCGCCTGTACCGCCGTGCCCTCGGGCGCGCCCTCCAGCAGGGCGGCCTTCCACTTGTCCAGCCGCGTGCTGTACACGTCGCACAGGGCGATGGACTGGCTGTTGCGATCCTTCGCTGTCTTCTTCGAGTTCATGACGTGCCCGGCGCCCATTCCGCCAAGTCCGATGTGACCAATCAGGATCCGGTCGTTGGCGCCGAGGACACGGCCCTTGGCCATGACGGTCCCCTTGGGGAACTTGCCACCCACGAACTTCTTGACGTTGGCCTTCGGTGCCGGCAACCCGGCGGGCGCGGCCTGCGCGTCGTCGGCCTGGCCCAATCCCTTCGCCAGCACGCCCACCACGCCGGCAAACTTGAAAAAATCGCGCCGATTGGCGCCCGACCCAGCCATTGTCTTCTTCGTCGTCATAGATCCTCCGTCATGTCAGCGAGAACCATTCTTTGCGGAACGTGATCTTGTTTCCCGTAACGACAGCCTCGTTCGCCTTCAGGGCCACGACGGTCGCCTCGAAACCCTCGACGGCGCCACAGGGCGTCTTCGCCGCGCCACGCACGGCGTTCAGAAAGGTTTCGCATGAGTAGTAAAGCGCCCCTTTGCTATAGGCGCCGCGGTTTGCGGCCGGATCCTTGCCTTCATCGAGCAACTTGGTCGCGTTCGCCACCAGCGCTATGCCGGTCTCATCGCCGATGGTCTCCTTCGTGGCATAGACCTCCCAGCCCAGATTCGGCGCGTCCGATTCCTTGAACATCCACGCCCGGTCGGGCCGCAGCATCACCGCCGCGTCGCTGCCCTGAAAAACGTCCGCGACGCCATCAAAGGAACTGGCCAGCGTCGCGTTGTATGCGTAACGAACGCCCCCTGGGTATTCGAACACGCACTGCACGGTGTCGGGCACCTGCCGTCCGTCCTGCCACGCCATCACGCCGCCGAGACCGGACACCGACAGGGGCTTGCCGCGCAGCAACCACGTTGCCACGTCGATCTGGTGAATGCCGAGCTCGCCCAACAATCCGCCCGACGACTTCGACAGTCGCCAGTCCAGCGCGGTCTGACGCTCGGCAGTGGCCGCTGCCCGGCGCCAAGACGTCTTCTTGTTCCAGGTCGAACGCCCCTGCGCGATCTTGGACAGAACGCCCGTTCGAAAAAATCCATGCACATGCTGCTCAAGCGGGTTGAGGCGCCGCTGCAATCCAGATTGAAAGACCTGCCCGGGCAAGCGTACAGCCGCCTGAGCGATCGCGCGGGCATCCTCGACGCTGCTGGCAAGCGGTGCCTCGCAATAGACACCCTTCCCCGCTTGCAAGGCCGCGATGACGATGTCCTTGTGCTGATGCGACGGCGTGGCCACCCAGACCGCCGCAATGGTCTTGTCGTCCAGCAGCCTGCGGTAATCCTCGACGGCCGCGGCCTTGGCAGTGCGCTCAAGCGCGCGCTTGTGAACGCCCGCGTAGCTATCGCAGACCGTCTTGACGTCCGCGCCCGGCAGCAGCGACAGCGCCTTCAGAATCTCGCGCCCTTGGTCGCCGAGGCCAATCACCGCGCAGGTCACGGGGACCGGCGCCTTGTCGGACTTCGTCGCCGCCTTCGGCCTGGGTTTTAGCTCTTGCGCGCCCGCGGGCAACCCGTCCGCCATCAACAACCCGAATGCCAGACCCGAGCCCTGGCGCAAAAACAACCGACGACCCACGGACCGCTTCCCGGTGACCTTCATGTTCCGGCTGCGCAGCCTAACAGGGCCTGCGGCCAAGGCACAGCCTGAAGCGACCCGCGCTACACCGCCGCGGCCAGGGGCCGCACCGGCTTGTGACCCGCGAACAGCAGGTCCAGATCGGCCACATCCACGGTCTCGAACTCCAGCAGCGCCTCGGCGATCGCGTTTAGCTTATCCATGTGGTCCAGCACCACGCGGCGGGCCCGGGCGTGATTTTCGTCGACGATCCGGCGGATCTCTTGATCAACCAACGTCGCCGTCTGCTGACTGTAAGGATGCGTCTCGGCAAAGTCGCGACCCAGAAACACCGCCCCCTCGCCACGGCCGAGGTGTACCGGACCAATGCGGTCGGACATGCCCCACTGGCAAACCATCTTGCGCGCCAGTTCGGTTGCGACGTCGATGTCGTTGGCGGCGCCGGTGGTGATCTGCGAGAAGACGATTTCCTCCGCGACGCGCCCGCCCATGGTCAACGCGATCTGATCGTTCGCCATATCCTTCGAAACGCTGAGTCGGTCTTCGAGGGGAAGTTGCTGCGTCAACCCCAGCGCGCGGCCACGCGGGATGATGGTCACCTTGTAGACCGGCTCCGACGACCGCATCATGCGCGCTACCAGCGCGTGCCCGGCCTCGTGAAAGGCCGTAATGCGCTTGTCGGTTGGGCTAATGACCAGCGAGCGCCGCTCGGGACCCATCAGGACCTTGTCTTTGGCGCGTTCGAATTCGCGCATGCCCAGCTTGTCCTTGTTGGCGCCGGCCGCCATCAGGGCCGCCTCGTTGACCAGGTTTTCCAGATCTGCGCCCGCCATCCCCGATGTGCCCCGCGCGATCACGGCTAGATCCACGTCGGCGCCCAGTGGCGTCTTCTTCGTGTGCACGCGCAAGATCCCCTCGCGCCCCCGCACGTCCGGCCGCGGAACCACCAGACGACGATCAAAGCGCCCGGGCCGCAGCAAGGCCGGATCCAGGACGTCGGGTCGGTTGGTTGCGGCGACCAAAATGACACCGTCGTTGGGTGCAAAACCGTCCATCTCGACCAGCAATTGGTTCAGGGTCTGCTCGCGCTCGTCGTGGCCACCGCCGTACCCGGTGCCACGCTGCCGCCCGACAGCGTCGATTTCATCGATGAAGATGATGCAGGGGGCGTTCTTCTTGCCCTGGTCGAAGAGATCGCGAACGCGGCTTGCCCCCACGCCGACGAACATCTCGACAAAATCAGAGCCCGAGATCGAAAAGAACGGAACACCGGCCTCGCCCGCGATCGCCCGTGCCAGCAGCGTCTTGCCCGTGCCCGGTGGCCCCATGATCAGGACGCCACGCGGAACGCGACCGCCCAGGCGCGTGAAGCGGGTGGGATCGCGCAGGAATGAAATGATCTCCTCGACCTCGTCCCGTGCCTCGTCGATGCCCGCGACGTCCGCGAAGGTGATCTTGCGTTGGGTCGGGGCCACGACCCGCGCCCGCGACTTGCCGAAACCCATGATCTTGCCGCCCCCTGCCTGGGACTGCCGGGCGATGAAGACGAATAGACCACCAAACAAGACGATGGGCAGCACGGCGGCAAGGATTTGCAATCCGCCCCCGGGCTCGGGCGGGGACACCATTTCGAATCCGACCTCCGCGCGTGCCAACCGGGCCATCACCTGATCGCCGACGAAGCCGGTCGTCACGAAGGCTTGGTCGTCCTTCTCCCATCGGCCGCTGAACTCGGCCTGACTGCCAGCGCCCAGTTCGATCCGCACGCTGCCCGTCTTGATGGTGCGCGGCGACTTATCGAGGGTGTCGAGGAACGACGAGAAAGCAAGCCTGGCCTTCACGGGCGGCGGGCCCATCCCCTTCCAGAGGATCAGGGCGGCGGCGGCAAACACGACTAGAACAATGATGGTCTTGCGAGACAAAAGCAGTCCTTCCAGGGGGAAGCCGCTGCGGTCCGTCGCCTCGACGTCGATGCACGCACGCCACCGTTGGTGCGCGCCGCATCGATGGATGGAGTATGGGCGGGTAGGACCGTCGCGTCTGCCATTCTTTTCAGATTTTTTTCGTCAGACCGCGACCGCGGGGCGCTGCCCCATCAGGCGCAGCCAGCGAATGTGCGACAGGACGGCGTGGCGAACTGTTGGATGGGCGTAATACGGCACGCCGTGCGCGCGGCAGACCGCCTCGACGATCGGCGCCAGCGCCGCATAATGCACGTGACAAATCTTCGGAAACAGATGGTGCTCGATCTGAAAATTCAAGCCGCCCACGTACCAGCTGAACAGGCGGTTTCCACGCGCGAAATCGACCGTCGTCGCGACCTGATGTTCGGCCCAGGCGCTGTCTATCGACGGATGCTCGGCTGTCACCCTGCGGAAGGCCGCAGCGCCGGAACAGTGGGCCAACTGAAAGACCGTCGCCACCAAAATGCCCAGGGTCACGGCCGCCAAAAGATACACCGCCGCCACGTGCCGGAAGCTGTGAAAACACAGCGGCAACCCGAAGGCCAGCGAGAAGAACGTCAGTTTCCCCACCCAGAAGATCAGCATTTCACGGCCCCTCGGCACAGGCACATGCGTGCTGGCGACCCAGCGTTTGCTGATCAGATGGCGGAATTCACCAGTGAGCTGCCACTCGAGGGCCAACAGCGCGTATATCCCCCACAAATAGACAAACTGAAATCGGTGCGGCGAATGCCAGGCTTGATGCGGCGACACACGCCCCAGGGGGCCCAGATCAATATCGTTGTCGTGCCCCTCGATATTGGTATGCGTGTGGTGCGCGATGTTGTGCTTGAAATGCCAGAAGTAGGCGGTTCCCCCCAACAGATCCAGCGACAGTGCCATCATTTTGTTGATCCAGCCGTGCTTCGAATACGCACCGTGCCCGCCGTCGTGTTGCACGTTGAAACCGACACCCGCCATGGCCAGGCCCAGCGACAGGGCGCCCAGCACGGCCCCCGGCGACGTGCGCACGAAAAACACCAGAAAAACGTACGACGTGAACAACCAGCCCAGCATGATGACGGTCTTGACGTACATCCGGGGCACGTCCCGCCGCGACTGCCGCGACGACTCGAAGTAGGCGTCCACCCGCTGATGAAGCTCTGTGGAGAACTCCGTCTTCGGGGCGTACGTGGCTGTGCGCATGGCCAGTGAGTATGGGCCGTTTGTTGCGTCGATGGCTGGCATTCTTTCGCAAAGACATCGGGTCGACGCGTGGGACGAACCTCAGGCGCGGGCTGCGGGCGCGCTGGGTTACGAGGTCTTGCTGCCCCGCTGAGCGAGCCTAATTCGCGGTCCAGTCGACGGCGGCATCGAACAGGCGCAGCCCCTCCGCCGTGAACTCGGACGTGATTCCTTCCGATGCGAACCAGCCGGTGCGCTTGGCCGGCGCATTCATTCCGACCATGGCCGCGCCCTTCGCATAGCTAAACACCGTTGCCTGATTCGCCATGCCGACCACCGTCGCAACCTTCGTAGCCGCCGCGCCCGGTACACCCCAGATCAACGAGTATGCGGTCGTCGCCGCCACCTTGACGGTGCCGCTGAGGCCGGCGGCCAGCAGGTGCCCGGGGCTGACGATGTTGATCTGATTCGACATCGCCACAACGCCATAGTCCGTGTCCCGCACCGCGCCTGTCACCTTCAAATCATCCAGCAGATTGGGCTCCATGCACAGGACGGGCACCGGTACGTCGGTCAGGCTGACCGCCAGTGACGCCGATTCGATGCTGATCGAGACGATGACTAGGTCGGCGGCCCGCGCGCCGGAGTCTGTCAGCGCCGAATCCAGCACCGTCGTGACCGTGTGGCCACGCGCCATCAAGCGCGCCTTGAGCGCGGTGTCACCGGGACCCAGCGTCAAATTGCCCACCAGCAAGAGGATCTTCTTGCTGGCAAACACCGCCCGGTCGGGCGCGGCATCAACAGGGTCGCTGATGGTTGGCTCTGTAAGATCGGGCGACGCGAGATCGCCGCGCGCGTCGCTAGTCGAGCTTGCCGCAGGCGCTGTGTCGGTCGTACCCAGATCCGGCGCCGGCGTCGCGTTTCGATCCGCGGATGGCGGCGCGGCGTCCGGCATCATCCCCGGTGCCGCGTTGGCCGCATCCCGCTTGATGGCAGGCGCGGCGGCCCCCGCATCGACCTCATCACCCGAGCCGCCGGCCCCCTGATGCACCGTCACCCGCCGCGACGCCGAAGGCCCGCAGGCGGCCAGCAGCAACAGCACAGAGACAAGCAGTGAGCGACACATGAAAGCGTCTAGATTTTACGCTTTTCTTCGGGGAAATATCGCACTTTCGTGTATCTCCCTTTTCCCCACGGTCGGCCACTGCAAGACCATTCGCCGTGTAGTATCTGTGCGGTGAAAACCATGACAGCCCGCTTCATTGTCTTCCTCGTCTTCCTCGTCGGCTGCGTGACAATCCTTGAGGTTGGAGGCCTTGAGGTCGGAGGCCTTGAAGTTGCCGGCGTACAGGCCGACGACAAGAAAATCGGCTACGACGACACGCCCCTGCAGCCGAACGGCAAGTGGCACATTCATGACGGCCGACGGCCGGCGCCCCGGATCATCACGCCGGGCGCGCATCCAGGGGAGGCCCCTTCGGACGCCATTGTGCTGCTGGGGGCGGGACGGGACGTTTCGCCCTGGCGAATGGTGCAGGACGGTCAGCCGATGACCTGGACTGTGAAGGACGGCGTGCTGGAATCGGGCAAGGGCATGGTCCGCACCAAGGACGAATTCGGCGACATCCAGCTTCATGTCGAATGGGCCAGCCCCGCGCAGGTCAAAGGTGACGGCCAGGGACGCGGCAACAGTGGCGTGTTTTTACAGGGCCTTTATGAAGTGCAGGTCCTGGACAGCTACCAGAGCGCCACCTACCCCGACGGTCAGGCTGCGGCGATGTACGGCCAGTATCCGCCACTGGTCAACGCGTCGCTGAAGCCGGGACAGTGGCAGGTCTACGACATCCTGTTCACCGCGCCACGATTCAAGGACGGCAAGCTGGAAAAGGCGGCCACGATCACCGTGCTGCACAACGGCGTCGTGGTCCACAATGCCACCGCGTATCTGGGCCCGACCCAGCACAAGGCCATTGCCCCTTACAAGCCGGCCGTCACCAGGGGCCCGCTGGTGCTGCAAGATCACGGCAACCCGGTTCATTTCCGCAACATCTGGTTGCGGCCTCTGGGCGCGTACGACGACGCGCAGTAGCCGATTTCTCCGCCGGTGGCGCACCGGCGTGGTTCCGCGCACAGGGTTGGGTTCTCCGTGGTAGCTTCCGAAACGGAGACATGCTGATGAAGAAATGGCCTGCAGTTTGTGTCCTGGGTTTAACAACCTTGCAAAACGCCCCCGGGCTGACCGCCGGGGAAACGGCGACGCTGGGCAAGGTTGTCAGCGATCTGTTCGACGTCGCTGACGGACTGGATGTCACGGTCTGGGCCGAGTCGCCGCAGTTCTTCAATCCTACGAACATCGACATCGACCGCCGCGGTCGCATCTGGGTCACCGAGGCGGTCAATTACCGAAACGACAAGCGAAGGTCGCGGCCGGGCGACGGGTATCTGCGCCACGAAAAAGGCGACCGCATTGTCATTCTGGAAGACACCGACGGGGACGGCGTCGCCGACAGTTCCAAGGTATTCGCCGAAGATCCGGACCTGGTCGCGCCTCTGGGCATCGCGGTGCTGGGCAACCAGGTCGTGGTGTCGTGTTCGCCGAATGTTTTGGTCTTCACGGACACCGACGGCGACGACAAGGCCGACAAGAAGGAAGTCTTCCTGACCGGCTTCGACGGCAAGGATCATGACCACGGTGTACACGCCGTCACGGCGGGCCCCGACGGTCGCTGGTACTTCAACGCCGGCAACCACGGCCCCCACATCGTCAAGGATCGCGCGGGCTGGACGATGCGCACCACCAACGAAGGTGCGGGGCGCCTGGCCCAGAAAAGCGACGACGGCCACCAGTGGATCCAGGGCGTCGTCCTGCGCATAAACCCCGACGGGACCGGGCTGCGCGTTCTGGCCGACAACTTCCGCAACGGCTACGAGACGGCCCTGGATGCCTTCGGGAACATGTGGCAAAACGTCAACGACGACGACGGCAACCGCGCCTGCGAAATGACCCAAGTCGTCGAGGGCGGCAGCTACGGCTTCGTTTCGCTGAACGGCACGCGCGCCTGGACGGTCGACCGCCGCGAGGGCCAGACGGCGCAGACCGCGCACTGGCACCAGGACGATCCGGGAACCACGCCCCCGACGGAGATCACCGGGGCGGGCGCGCCCACGGGGCTGGTGGTGTACGAAGGCAACCTGCTGCCGCCGCGTTTTCGCGGGATGATCCTGAACGCCGATGCCGGACGCAGCACGGTGTTCGGCCACGTTCCGCGAGCGGTGGGCGCCGGCTTCGTGACTGATCGGATCAATTTTCTGGCGACCAAGGCCAGCGGCGGCGACGAGGCACGCCGCTTTCGGCCAAGCGACGTCGCCGTCGGTACCGACGGGGCGGTGTACGTCGCCGACTGGTACGACCCGGTCGTCGGTGGCCACGGCATGCGCGACAAGACAGGTTATGGCCGTATCTTCCGCGTGGCGCCCCGACGAAAGGCCGGCGCCCCGAAACTGGTCCCACCGACAATCGACGTCACGACGGTCGACGGCGCGATCGCTGCCCTGCTGAATCCCGCGGTCAATGTGCGTTACCTGGGTCTGCAAGCCCTGCGCGGTTTCGGCGATGCGGCGGTGCCGACGCTGACAAAGCGCCTTGGTTCGAAAGAGGCGCCCGTGCGCGCACGCCTGACCTGGGCCCTCGGCGCCGGGGGCGCGGCGGGACAAAAGCAAGTCGTGCGCGCGCTCAAGGATCGCGACGCCAACGTGCGCATGACGGCGTACCGCGCGTTGCGGGCGGGCGACGCGCAAGATCCAAAGTCCATCCTGCCCTACGCGCGGCTGCTGGTTCACGATCCTTCGGCGGCGGTGCGGCGCGAGATAGCGGTGTCCCTGCGCGACGTCCCGTGGGCCGACAGCGACAAACTGCTGGTCGCCCTGGCGGCATCCTACGACGGCAAGGATCGCGCCCTGTTAGAGGCGCTGGGCACCGGCGCCGATGGGAAAGAAGAGGCGCTGTACCAGGAGATCGCGCCGAAATTGGGCCATCCGGACCCGCTGAAATGGACGCCGGCCTTCGCTGGTCTTGCCTGGCGCCTGCACCCGCCCGCCGCGACCGCCCCGCTGCGCAAGCGCGCGGTAGCCGCATCCCTGTCGACGGACGCGCGCCAGAAGGCACTGGTGGCGCTGGCCTTCACACGCACAGCGGACGCTGCGGACGCCGTCTTGGCCGTGGCTGAAAAGAAAGATGATCCGTTGAAGGCGTACGCCCTCGACCTGGCCTTCGATCGTGCGTCCAGCGAATGGAAGGACTTCGGGGTCGCGGACCGCATCGAGCGCATGCAGGTCAAGGTCGCGCGCACCGCCGAGGATGACCGCATGGACGCGTTGAAGGCATCCGTCCTGGGCGAGGCAGCGACCGCCGATGAACGGGCCAAGGCGATCGGATCGCTGTCCGAAAGCAAGGACGGCGGCATGTTCCTGGTGGGCCTGGCCTCGCAAAGGAAGCTGTCGCCCGAGATCAAGGACACCATCGCCGAATCCATTTTCCGCAACCCGGACGTCGGCGTGCGCGCGCTGGCCAGCCGGTACTTCAAGCGCCCGGCGCTGGACGGCGTCGAGTTTCCGCCCGTGCCCGAATTGTTGAAGATGACAGGCGATCCCCAGCGCGGCCGCAAGGTGTTCTTCAGCGAGGTGGCAAGCTGCTCGAAATGCCACGAATACGGGGGCCAGGGACGGTCCGTCGGGCCCAGCCTGTCCGAGATAGCCGCCAAGCTGGGGCGGGACGCACTGTTCGATTCCATCCTGAATCCCAGCGCCGCCATCGCCTTCGGTTACGAGGCATGGGTGTTCACCACCAAGGACCAGCAGACGTACACGGGCTTTCTGCTGGGCGACGGCGACACGGTTTTTCTGAAAGACATTTCGGGCGAAAGCCGCCTGATCCCCGCCAAGGACATCACCTACCGGGGCCGCGAACGATCGTCGATCATGCCCGACAACATTGCGCTCGGGATGAAGCCCCAGGAACTGGTGGATCTGGTGGCCTTCCTGGCCAGCCGGCCGGCGACCGCGAAGCGCTAGAACCGCTGCCGTTCAGGATCCGCCGCAGCCTGGACCCTTCCGCCCGGCCGCGCGGCGTGGTAATTGTGCGGCCGGCTTTTCGGGACAGAACCCTTTTGAGGAGATGAGATGACGACGACGACGCGAAACCTGACTTTAACGGTGGTGGCGGGCCTGGCCTTTCTGGTCGGCTGCAGCAGCAGCAAAAGCAAATCAGTCGATGGCTCTGCGGCGACGGGAGACGGCGGCGCCTCTGACGGCAACACCGCCGATGGCACGGCCGCCAAGGATGGGACCACGACCGGCACCGATGCTTCCAGCGACCGCCCGGCGGCGGATGCCCCGGGGACCGATGCGGTGACCACGGATGCAGGCCCCGTGCTGACGGCGCAGGAGAAGCGCGGTCAGTACCTGATGAACAATGTCGTCGGCTGCCCCGACTGCCACACGCCGCATCTGCCGACGGGTGCGCCCGACTTGAGCAAATACCTGTCCGGTTGGGAATGCTTCGCCAAGCTGCCGAATGGGCACTGCCTGCACACGCGCAACCTGACCAGCGACGCGACGGGGTTGAAGAACCGGACCAACGACGAGATCAAGAAGATGTTCATGGACGGCCTGCGGCCGACCCCGACGGGTATGCAGGCGCTTCACCCGGCCATGCCCTACTACGTCTTCCACAACATGCTGGCCGACGACGCCGACGCTGTCGTGGCCTACCTGCGAACGGTTCCTCCGGTCGTGCACGAGGTGCCCCGCAGCGACGTCGAGTTCGACATCCCCATGCCCGTGCTGCCCATCGATCCAACGACCATCCCCAAGGCCGCCGACACCGATCCCAACAAGGCCAGCGCTGATCGCGGTCGCTACCTGAGCTCGCAGGTCGGCGTGTGCATCGAATGCCACACCGAACACCAGATGGGTAAGCCGCTGGTCCTCGACCCCACCAAGTACTTCCAGGGCGGCGAGACCTTCAACATCGGGCAGCCGAACAATCCGATCTCGCGCAACATCACCTCGGACAACGACACGGGCATCGGCAAGTGGACGGTGGACGACATCCTGACCGTTCTCAAGGACGGCAAAAGCAAGGACGGCAAGCTGCTGTGCCCGCCCATGCCGTTTGGCCCCATGGGCCCCTACGCGGGGTTGACAACGCAGGACGCGACGGACATCGCGAACTACATCAAGTCGCTGCCGGCCAAGGTGAACAAGGTCGCCAGCATGTGCGTCTGGCCGCCCGCACCACCGCCCAGCGACGGCGGCACGGACGCGGTCAAGGCCGACAGTTCGACTGCCTCTGACGCCGCCAAAGACTAGGCGTGACCCGTCGACTTGCAAGCCCGGCTGCGTATCAAACGTGGCCGGGCTTCTTGTTGTTGGTCGTCGGAGGCTGCGGCTCGTCTGCGTCGCGCGCGCCGGACGCGGGGACCGATGCAGCGGTCGATGTCGCAGCGGTTGATGTTGCCTTGCCCGACGCCCCCATCGAGGCGCCGGTCGCGTACCCCCGACCCCGCTACGCCTCACTTGCCGAGACCGGTCTTTATGCCGACTTGGCGCGCGTCGAAGTTGCCCAGGGAATCGTGGAATTTCGCCCGCGCTTCGTCTTGTGGTCGGACGCGGCCGACAAGCGGCGCTGGGTCCAGCTGCCGCCCGGTACGCAGGTCGACACGCGGGACATGGACCACTGGGTCTTCCCCATCGGCACCAAGTTCTGGAAGCAGTTCTCGCACGGCAAATTGCTGCTGGAGACGCGCCTCATCGAACGCTACGGCCCGGGCCCCGAGGACTTCTGGATGGGCGCCTTCGTGTGGAAGACGGACGGCAGCGAGGCGCTGTTCGCCGTCGACGGCGCGCAGGACATCAACGGCACACAACACGACGCCCCCGCACAGAAGGTTTGTTCTTCCTGTCACTATGGCGAGCCCGGGCGCGTGCTGGGTTTCTCCGCGATGCAGCTGTCCGGTACGCCCGAGGGACCCACGCTGAGCAGCCTCGCTGCCGATGGGCATCTGTCGGTGCCGCCCGGCGACGTTGATCTCGCCCCACCCGGTGACGCCACGACATCGGCGGCGCTCGGCTATATGCACGCCAACTGCGGCCACTGTCATAACCCCAACGGCACCTCGTGGCCCGACACGCAGATGAACCTGCGACTGGAGGTCGCGAACAAAGCCGTACAGGACACGCCCGCGTACAAGACCGCCGTCGGCGCGAAACTGACGTACTACGTGCGCCAGCCCGGGCTGACCCTGCGCATCGCCCCCGGCGATCCGACGAAAAGCGCCGTCGCCCTGCGCATGCAGTCGCGCATCACCAAGGAAGGCATGCCGCCCCTGGCGACCGAAATCGTCGATATGACCGGCGTGGATCTTGTGACCCGCTGGATCACCTCACTGCCACCGGCGCCGTGACAGCGTCGTTCAGGGCGCCCGAAGACCGTATTTTTCGTCGAGATACCGTCTGACCAGTGCCGATTTCGTTCCGGGCAACACGCCCTTGTAGATGATGATTTCCGCAAGATCGCCGGTGAAGCCCGGGCCGCTGCCCCACATCTCACCGACGACCAGGCCCACCAGAGGCGTCTTCAGCTCGGCCCCCGTGACCTTCAGCAACGCACTGTCCTTGGGCGCGACGGCGGCGGTGACACCGTCCGTTACCTTGAAACCGGTCCCGTTGATGTAGTCGACGCCGTTGGCGCACACGCCCGAGATGATGCGGTTATCCCCGTTGACCACCGCGCCCCTCCACACCGTGAATACCGTCAGCGGGCCGACAAAGGCATCGCCCGCGGCCTTCAGATCGCCGTTTATCAATGACACACGACCCTGGTCGAAATGCAGGGCCGGCCTGTCATTGATGGCATGGTCGACCAGGTCGGGCCGGCGGGTTGCCATTGTTTGTGTCAGCGTCAGCGACCCCGGGACCTGGCTTTTCCACGACAAGACCTTACCTGTCTCGTCCCGGGTCACGCCCGCGTCAGCGGCCAGCCACAGCACCTGCCCGTCGCTGGTGGGCGAATCGATCTTCAGGTCCACAGGCGCCACGACCGCCGTGGCCAGCGCCGCGTGGGTGATTGTCCGGCCTTCTTCATCAATCTGGACCAGGGTCACCCTGCCGTCTTTCAGGGCGGCCCGGTATACGCTGCCGACGACGCGCGCCTTCAACGTGAGGCGCCCCAATTCCGGCAGCGACACCGTGGCGCTGCGATCCGCCCCGTCGGAGGCCCACGTCGTCAGCAGCCATTCCGCCCGGCTGCGGTGCCGGCGCGCCAGCACGCGCAGGGTTTCGTCCCCGGTGGGAAATTCGTACGCCGGATCGTCTGTCGAAATCTCGTGGCGCATCGGCCCCGGCAACAGATCGCTGTTCCGGACGATCTCCTCGACCTGCGAGAACAGCGCGTGCACATGGGCCGAGGCGGCCAGTTGCTGCAACCACGCCGGCGGCGCATCAGAGCGGAAGGTCGCGCCGAATCCGCCCGGCGGGAATTCGTAATAGCCGACGTTCTCCCCGATCATCCCGGCGGTGTAGTACGCCTTCAGAAAACCCGTCCACCGATCGATATCCGCGATGTACTGCTGGGCGTTGCCGCGCGTCCAGCCGCCGCACACCCAGTTGTAGGACAGCGTGTCGCCACTGGCGATTTCGGCCCCGGCCGCGTTCAGCGCCAGCGTCAGCAAGTTCAGACGGCCTGTGAAGCCGTCGTTGAAATGCCGGTAATAGACTTCATTGCTGGGCACGTCCGAGACACCGCGCATATGCGTCCACTGCGCGCCCCAGTCGTCTATCGCCCAGTCCTTGTTGCGCAACGTCCGGCCGCCGGCAGTGTAATAGACGTACAATTTTCGCCCCGGCACGGCCTGCCGCACGACATCGGCTATCAAGCGTTCGGCGTGGCCCTTTTTCGACGACGCGTAGTCGCGCCATGATCCCTGCCCCACCGCCGCCACGATGCGCGGATCCTTCGACCAGATGGGCTGGCCGAAGCCCAGCACGCCCAGGCCATATTCGCCCCCGTTGAGGACAATCGAGATCGGCACGCCCTGCTTCTGCAATTCGCGCAGCGGCGCGGCCCGATATTCACCGGCCAGGTTCCATACGACGTCGGGCGCCTCGGGGCTGAAGATGGCGCCCTTTTCTTCGCTCCACACGGTCCCATCCATCGACTGCGCCTGACCGTTCAGGACCTTGCCGTCTTTGTCGCGCACCCAGGTTTCCGGCGGCGCCTCGGTCCCCGGCATCTTGCGCGATGTGATCACCGCCAGTGGATATCGTTTCGGATCCGACTTGACCAACACCGCCAGCTTGCTTTCGTCGCTGTCCGGCTGGGCCAGCCGGGCCGCCGCGGCGTCGTCGACGTAACCGCCGTACTCCAGTCCGTAACCCCAGTGCTCAGTCAGCTCGATGCGCGCATCGAGCGGCAGCACCCAACCGTAACGGGTCAGCCGCGGCAGAGTGTGGTCGGGGCAGGCGAACGGGCGGGGCTGTTCCTTCAGCCACTGCGCGGGCGTCACATCGTGTGGCGGCATCGACACGGGCGCCGCCACCACGGGACTGGCGCAGGCCGCGACGATGAGAGGGCCAGCCTCGGGCGCTGCATCGGGAACCGCCGCCGGCACGTCCGATGGCTTCGAAGCATCCGATGGCGTACGGGCGTCCGGCGCCGCTGGGTCCTCGGGCGCGGCATCCTCCGACACTTCCCCGCCCACCTTGGCCTTTCCCGCCCCGCACGCGGCGGCCGCGAACACATAGACGAGGCACACCAGACGACAGGGAACCAGGCTGCCATTCACCATCGCGCCTGATTGTGTCACCAGTCATAGCGAGCCGGCGGAAATTCCGTCTGGGGCTAATACGGATGGATCTTGCCCAGTTGCTGCACGAACACCGCCGGATCCGCCGTCGGCAATTCGCAGCGCCCGCGCTCGCAGACGTAGGCCAGCGCCTTTCCGGCGGCCGCGACCTTGCCGTCGATGAACGTTGCCAACTTGGATACGCCCTGCAAGCCCGGCCCCTCGGGTCCGGCGGCCACGACCTTGTTGGGCACGAAGGTGCCGCGCAAGGACGCCAGCAACGCAGCGGCCGACGCCTCCTGCCCGGCGGGCCACACGACGGCCACCTCGCGCGGAACGTCGGTGAGGAAATCCAGCGCCAGCAAGGCTTCGGTCATCGCCACCGGTCGTTCGATCAATACGTTGTGCAGCGACGACAGCCCGCCCTCGGCGATCACGCGCCAACGATCGGCGCTGGTGAACGCGGCCAGTCGCAGGGCATTCAGGATCGCGACCGAAGTCCCCGACGGCTCGGCCCCGTCGTACTGGGGCTTCTCGCGGGCTATCAGCTTTTCGGCGTCGTTGCTGGTCATGAACCAGCCGCCGCGCGCGGGATCGGCAAAATGCGTTTCCAGCACCTCGCTGATGGCGATCGCCTCGCCGAGCCAGCGCGGGTCAAAGGTCGCCTGGTACAGATCCAGCAGGCCCGCGGCCACAAAGGCGTGGTCCTCTAGAAATCCGGAGACCTGCGGACGGCCATCCTTGAAACTGCGCAGCACCCGTCCGTCATGGCGCATGCGTGACAGCACAAAATCCGCCGCGCGGGCCGCCGCGTGGATATAGCGCGGCTCGCCCAGAACGTTTCCGCCCACCGCCAGCCCCGAGATCATCAGGCCGTTCCACGCCGCCAGGATCTTGTCATCACGCAGCGGGGGAATGCGTTTGGCACGCACGTCGTACAACTTCTTGCGCGCACCCGCCAGGGCCGCCCATTCGTTTTCGCTGGGCGTCTGCACGTTCGGGATATTCTGCCCCTCGAAGTTGCCATCCGGCGTGATGTCGTAATGGCGCATGAAACGCGCCGCCTCGGCGCCCAGCACCGTCTGCACCTCCTGCGCCGACCACACGAAGAACTTGCCCTCGTGGCCTTCCGAATCCGCGTCGGTCGCCGAATAGAATCCCCCTTCGGGCGCCGTCATCTCGCGCAGCAC
>JANXXE010000124.1 GCA_025350815.1 Myxococcales bacterium
CGCGCGGATCTGTGTACACACTGATGTCGTTCCTCAATTGCGAAAAATACCCCCCCTCGCTGGCTTTCGTTCTTATGACCCTCGGCCCGGCGCTGTGCGTGCTGGCCGCGCTGGACGGGCGTGACCCCGGCAGGATCGCAAGACCACTGCTGGTCTTCGGGCGGGTGCCCCTGCTGTTCTACGTGGCGCACCTGTTCTTACTGCGCTACGCCTCGCTGCCGCTGGCGCTGGCCAAGTGGGGCCCGGCCGGGCTGGCGCCGCCGCCCGGTCATGCCGGAAGTCCGGAACTGCCCCTGTGGGTTGCCTACGTCGCCTGGGCCATCGCGGTGCTGCTGCTGTACCCGCTGTGCCGCTGGTTCGTCGCAGTCAAGGCGCGACGACGCGACTGGTGGCTGTCCTATCTATAAGAAGCGACAAAACCGAAAAACCGACCGGGCCGCCTACGGCTTGGCCGGGGCGCTGCCTACGCCACACAGCCGCAGCCAGCCCGCCGCCGGAAGCCCGTCGAGCATGAAGGCGAAGCAGTCGCGCACGGGCACGTAGGCGAGCGCGGCCAGCGAAAGCACGATGCGGCGTTCCTGTTCCACGCGTCCAATCGGGTCCGAAGGGCCGTTGCGATGGCGCCAGAAGCCCTTCGTGACCGCCGACCCCATTCTGAAGACCAGGCGCAGCTCCGACTTCCCCATCTCCAGCTGCATCACCGTCACCGTCTTGCCCTTGGTGTACACGTAACGCGCGGGGCAGTGGTGAGGACGGCGCCAGCGCTCCTCCGTGATGACGGCCCGCCCGATGCGCTGGACCAGGGCGACGTATTCTCGGTGCATATCGGACAGCAGCTGCGACGGCTCAAGGGCGTCCCACGCCCGCTCCATGAATTCGCTTGCGGCGGGTAGCCGAAACAGACTGAACTCCCGAAGGACATTGCCCACCCAGGGCCGAGGTGCCGGGGCCGTGGCCTCGGTGCCCTCTGAATTCGCACCGGCCGCCAGACTTGGTTGCAGTGTTTCCATACTGTGCTTCACGCCTGACAATCTCCTTTTCCGATGAACCCGCCCACTGTCTTATCGCGCGGGCAGCACCGAAAGGCAAGGCTTCCGCGTCTTCAGGTGGGGCCCGCCACCCTCAGTTCGGTGCGTCGAATACACCTGATTCCAATTCGGACACAGGGTCAGGCCCGCGCTGGCGCTCGGCTGGCACGGCGCCGGGTGCGGCGGTTGTTACGGCTTGACGAATTTCAGCGTCATCCGATCGCTCTCCCCGATGGCCAGGTATTTCTCCTTGTCCTGCTCGCCCATGCGCAGCGTTGGGGGCAAGGTCCAAACACCCTTCGGATAGTCCTTGGTGTCCTTCGGATTCGCGTTGATTTCTGACTTGTCGGCCAGGCGGAAACCCGCTTCCTGTACCTTCTTGATCAAGTAGTCCTCCGGCACATAACCGGTGTCCTTCAGCTGCGCGGGATCCGTGCCGGACTTGGCCCGGTGCTCGACGACGCCGAACACGCCGCCCGACTTCAGCACGCGGAACGCCGCCTCATAGACCTTGCCGTCGTACCCGGCCGGCATCCAGCCGTGGACGTTGCGAAAAGTTAGCACCAGATCGGCACTGCCGTCGGGGCCAAACGCAATCTCGGTCGGCGGGTTGATCAGGCGAATTTCCACCTTGCCATAAAGGTCGGGCGCCGCCGCCAGCATGTCGGCAAATTTCTTGCCGTTGGCGGTGTTCGTGACGGCCAGTTTGCCCTTTTCCTTGAGGAAGGGCGCCAGCACCTGCGTGTACCAGCCGCCGCCTGGCCAGATCTCGATGACGTTGGAATCTTCGCGCAACCCGAAGAACGACAGCGTCTCGATGGGGTGGCGAAACTGATCGCGCGCGCGATCCTTTTCCGGGCGGTGGGGCATCGCCAGCACCGCACGCAGCTTGGCAGCAACGTCGCCGGTCGCAGCCATCGGCGCGGGCGCAGGCGCGGCCGAAGCGGCCGGCGACGAGGGTTTGGCGGTGGCGCACGACAGGGCCAGCGGCAGTATCAAGAACAGCGGGATTCGGGTGGTCAGGGGCCTGTTGGTCATGGTGGCGGGCAGACTAGCAGAAGGCACCCGGTCGTAGCCGGTGATCCGTCGCACTGCCGGCCGCCGCCTGACAATTCGGGCGCCCCGTCCAAGGGGGCGGTCAGGGGGCTGCGGAATTGAGTTCACCGGGGGGCCTATCCGTGAAATAACGCACAAGACTCAGCTCACAGGATTCCAACCACGATGATACCCAGGAGGATTGACATGACCTTTCCAGCCCGACTGTTGGCACGCGTGACCGTGGGCGCGACGTTCGCCGCCGCGCTGGCATTCACGTCGAGCAACGCCGCAGCCCAGGATGCCCCGATGTTCAGCGGGCCAAAGTACTGGTTCGAAGGCGGCGTGTTCGGCGGTGGCCACTTCTTCAACAAGAACCACGGCCTTGGTCGTTTCAAGGAAGATCCGACGGGTCTGTCCCCCGCCCCCGGCGGTGTCTTTGGTGCCCGCGTGGCGATCAACGCCAACCGTTGGGTGTCGCTGGAGGCCGAAGCCGCTGCGACCCCGACACTGACCCGCGACAAGGTCAGCGCGCTGTGGGTTTTCGGCTTCCGCGGCAGCCTGGTGGTGAACCTGCTGGACGAAGGTCCCGTTCGCCCGTTCGTGCTGGCCGGCTACGGCACGTTGACGTCGTTCTCCGAGTACCCGGACTATGTTCCGGGCGACACGGACGGCGCCTTCCACGCCGGTATTGGCGCCAAGGTCCCCTTGACCGAACGGATGGGTCTGCGCATCGACGCGCGCATCCTGACCCCGCCGGCTTTCGCGTCGTCCCTGGGCAAGATCGGCGACGAGACATCCTACGGCGGTCCCGACTTCGAGCTTCTGGCCGGCTTCCACTTCAACTTCGGCGACGGCCCGCGGATGCCGCCCAAGGTGATTATCAAAAAAGAAATCCAGATTGTGCGCCTTCCGCCCGTGGACCCCGACCAAGACGGGATCGTCGGCAAGGCCGACAAGTGTCCCGAGGTCGCGGAGGACAAGGACGGCTTCGAGGACGACGACGGCTGCCCCGAGGCCGACAACGACAACGACGGTATTCCCGACGCCCTCGACAAATGCCCCAACAAGGCCGAAGACAAGAACGGTATCGACGACGAAGACGGCTGCCCCGAGGTCGACACCGACGGTGACGGCTTCCTGGGCTCACGCGACAAGTGCCCGAATGAGCCCGAGACCCGCAACAACTACCAGGACAACGACGGCTGCCCGGATGAAATCCCGAGTGAGGTGAAGAAGTTCACCGGCGTCGTGGAAGGCATCAACTTCAAGACCAAGTCCGCGGTCATCCTGAAGGGTTCCTATGTCATCCTCGACAAGGCCGTCAAGGTCCTGACCAGCTTCCCTGATGTGCGCCTGGAGATCTCGGGCCACACCGACGCCAAGGGCAAGGCGGATTTCAACCGCGACTTGTCGCAGAAGCGCGCCGACGCGGTGAAGGAATACTTCGTGAAGAAGGGCATCGCGGCCACGCGACTGACCAGCGTTGGCTACGGCATGGATCGCCCGATCGCCGACAACAAGAAGGAGGCCGGTCGTTCGAAGAACCGCCGGACCGAGTTCGCGTTGATCGCCGACGACGCCAAGTAATAACCTGACGACGGAACCTGACGACGGAACTTGATGACAGCGTCCGGGTGGGTCCCTGATCCGCCCGGACGTTTCCATTTCGAGGGAGACCCATGGCGCACCTGCTAAGACGACGCACCTTCATGAAGGCGGCCCTGGCCGCGGGCGCCCTGGGTACGCACAGGGCCATGGGCCAGCCAGCGGGAGGACCCCGGCCACGCAAGAAGGCCGTGTTCGTCTACGGTGGCTGGCAGGGCCATGAGCCGACCAAAGTGCGCGACATCTTCGTGCCCTTTTTGACCAAGGCGGGCTTCGACGTCGCGGCGTCGGATACCTTGGCTATCTACACCGACCAAAGCGTCATGACGGCGGCCGACCTGATAGTCCAGGTCTGGACGATGGGGACCATCACGAAGGAACAGCTAAAGGGTCTTCTGGACGCCGTCAGGAACGGGGCGGGTCTCGGCGGCTGGCACGGGGGCCTTGGCGATGCGTTCCGTCAGGAGACGGACTACCAGTTCATGGTGGGCGGACAGTGGGTCGCACACCCGGGCGGCATCGTCGAATACGACGTGCACATCACCGACAAGAAGGATCCCATCACTGCGGGCCTGGCTGATTTTCACGTAAAAACCGAGCAGTACTACATGCACGTCGATCCCACGAACAAGGTTCTGGCCACCACGACGTTCAACGGGGCGCACGCATCCTGGATCGATGGCGCGGTGATGCCCGTCGTGTGGAAAAAGATCTACGGCAAGGGTCGGATCTTCTATTCGTCGCTGGGACATTCGGCGTCGGTTTTCGACGTGCCGGAAGTGCTTGAGCTGACCCGACGCGGGCTGCTTTGGGCGGCCGACAGCAAGCAGACTGCCACCCCCAAACTGGTTACGCCGGTGTATCCGGCGCGGTGGTCCATGCCATGAAGGACAGCAGCCCCAGGGCGACAAGTTCGACGGGCGCCACCATGAGGTAGAAAACCCGCGGCGACACCACGCCAGCCAGCCAGCCGCCGACAAGCCCGCCCCACACGCCGCGCAGGTTCGCAAGCGCCATGTAGAACTGGAACTGCGTGGCGGCAATGCGCGGGCTGCTGACGTCCATGAAGAATGCCAGCAGCGCGCACTGAAAGGCGCCCCCCAGGACGCCGGAGGCGACAGCATAGGCCAGCATCCACCCGGGATGCCCCCACCACGGCGCGATCGCCGCGAACGCGATCATGGATCCTGCCTGCGCAAGCAGACCCAGCATCAACGCCCGTGCGTGCCCCAGACGATCGATGAGCGGCCCCCCCAGCAACGCACCGGCGGCGACACTGAACGTCGCCACCGAGACCATCGTGTTCACCCGGGCATCGCTGTAACCAAGCTGCGTTTTTACAAGGGGCATCAGCAGGGGCGCCGACAGGTGGTCGCTGGCGCCGGCAATCAGCGCCACCAACCCGGCCACCAGCGATAGGCGGCCGGTCAGAGCACGCAGCGCCCGCCGCAAGATCTGGGGCCGCGGTGTCGGGGCGGCGCTGGGTTCCTGCGCCAGCCAAACCAGCGGAACGGGCGCGAGTACCAACGCCACGGCGATGCCGACCGCGACCGGCCAGTCCGCACGACCAAGTACGACCGAAAGGCCCGGGCCACCGACGGCCACGCCCAGAACCTTGCTGGCCCACATCACCCCATTGGCGCGACCACGTTGCGCGACCGGCAGCAACAACATCGCCAGTGCGTCCGTGGCCACGTCCTGCGCGGCAACGAACACGTTGTGCGCGAATACCAGTGCCATCAGCCACGGAAGCGATCGCGCCGCATCCAACGCCGCCATCATCACCAACGTGACCGCCATGCCGAACTCTGCCGTCAGGATGATGAGGCGCCGCGCGCCCGGGCGCAGGTGCGCAAAGCGATCGACCAAGGGACCGAGAACCAACTTCCCCGCCCAGGGAATCGCCGCCACCGCCATGACACGACCAATGGCGGAGGCTCCCAGCCCCAGGCCCGTCAGTCGCAACAGCAGCGCGACGGTCACGAATCCATACGGAACACCCTGCGCGAAGTACAGGGCGCCGACCAGAAACAGGCGGAAACGGGTGCTGACGCCAACAGCGCTGGACGAGCGGACCGTCATCTCAGTCGCCCAGGGGAGCGATGGGCACGGACAGGGGGTTCGGCCGCTTGCCCGTCTTGATGTCTTCCAGGGTCCGTCGGTGCGCGCCCGCATACCAGGCGCTGAACTGGCCGCCATCCGCCATCCGCGGGTCGCCCAGAAACAGCACCTGGCCCCTATCCTGTCGCTCGCCTGGAACGTCGACCATCATCGGGCCCAGCGTGACCAGCTTGACCACCTCCATGGCCAGCGCCACCTTCGGCGCGGGCGCGTCCACCTGGATGACGCAACTGAGCGTTCGGCACGTGACACCCACCCTGGCTTCGGGTACGAGGGCGCCAAGATCGCGCAGCATGCGGGCGCCCAGGGCCGCTTCCGCCGCCGGTGCCCAGTCGGGATCGCGAGGCTCTTGCAGGAACACCTGTCCGGGGGAAAGGCCTGCGCGAATTCGATCCATGGGGTCATAAGCGCCGGCCGCGGGCGGCAGCGGCGGCGCCAGTGGGGACTGGGTTGGCGCGGGCGATCGCGCGGCGTCAGGCGACCGCGACAGCACTGTGGCAGCTGGCGGCGACGCCCGAAACACCACGAACGCGGCCACCGCCACGACCAAGACACCGACCACGACAACGGAACGCGACGTCATTTCAATCCGGCAGCTTGCGCAGGAATTCCGTGATTCGCGCGGCTTCCTTGCCCACGGTCGAGGATCCGGGAAGGCCCTTGATTGCGCCGTTGTCCTTGACCAGCTTGACCACGAACTGGGCGTCGGTCTTGTAGGCGCTGTGTTCAAGAGTCCACAGCACCACCAACCGCGCCAGCGGCGCCCGCGATTCCAGCGCCTCGAACAGGCCCGTGCGAATGTCCATCCCCATCGTGGTCAACGGTTTCACGAGCTGCTCGCGGACGTCAGAGGGCCTGTAAACCGCGCCGGCCGGCAACGCTTCCAGTGCCGGACGCAGGGCCGCGCCGCCCCCGGCCTTGAGGGCCGCCTGGTACAAACGAAACTGCGCCGTCTGGTCGGGGGCGGTGGGCACCAGTTTCAGCAGGCCCTGCCAGGCGTCGACGCCGCCAATGTTCTGTGCCACCTCCAGCATGCGCTCGCGTAGCGCCGACGACGTCGCCGGATTGCCCACCATCCGCAGCGCCACCGGTAACAACGACGGTTCACGATGCAGTTTCACCATCGCCTCGGCGGCCGCATCAGCAGCAGCCCCACCGGCCTGCACGCATTCGCCGAGGTAAGCGATGACATCGGGTCCCCCCAGCGTCGCCAGGGCGGTCCACAGGGGGGCAGCCTCGGGGGGCCGGGCACGCGCCCGTCGCACAAGGGCACCACCAGCGGCCTGGCGCGCAACCCTGTCGCCCACCTTCTGGACGACCTCGACCCCCAGGGCAAACGGCACCTTCGGATCGTCGAGGCTCTTGAGCACCAACGGCAGCGCGGGACGGCCGATGGCGATCAGAATCTCCTGCAACGAATGGCCGCTGCCGCCGACGCGGTCGGTGCGCAGATCGCGCTCCAGCGCCGGGAACAACACGCCATCGATGCTGCGCGTGGCCTCTTCGGTCGTGGCTTGCTGGCGCAACAAGAACAGGGCATCGCGCGCAGCCGACGCAGCTGCGGCATCGGCAGCGATCAGACCCACCGCGACCGCGGGAACGAGGGGGGGAATCAGGCGCGCGCGCTCGTCGATGGGCAATCCCGATATCGCCTCTTCCATCCGATCAGTCAGGCCCGCCGCCGCCAGGGCCGACGCGGCCTCGACACGCAGGTTCAGCGCCACGGACACATCCTTCACGGCGGCGACCAAACGGGCGGCGCCCTCCGGGCTGGTCTTCCAGGCCTGGATCTTCTGTGATGAGACCGACTGGCAGGCCGTGGCCAGGAACACAGCGGCGACGACAAGCAGGGCACGCCTCATGGTAGGGCGCCCATTCTAGGGGAATCTGCTAATTTCCAGCACCATGTCATACAGCGGCCGCGGCGCCTTCGTTTTGACCGTGCTTGCCTTTCAGATTGCTGCCGGCGCGGGGGCGCACGCCCAGACGGCTCCGACCCCGACACCCCACGCGGCGCCGGCGGCGCCAACCGAGATCCCACCCGCGGCGCCCGAGGAACCAACGGTGACCGCGCCCGAAGCTGCCCCCGCGGTGGTCCAGGAACCTGCCGAGGCGCCCCCCGTGACGGCCAGCCCACGGGCGCGACTGGACCTGCGTTCAGGCCAAGAGGAGATCATCTTCCACTGGCGATCGAGTCATCCCGAAACCGGCGCGGTGGCTGTGGTGTGGGGCTGGGTCGGCCCGCCGATCACGGTGCGCCCGTCGGGGAAAGAATACGCGCGACTGTGCGAGGCGCCCTGTGCCGTCGCGTTGCCGGCAGGAGCAACCATGTTGGGGCTGTCGCAGCATCACAGCGGCGTGGTCGCGACGGCCCCGATTGAACTCGGGCCGCGGATGCAGGTGGAAGGCACTTATGTCTCGCGGCGTTGGGCGCGAACCGCGGGGGTGCTGACTGGGGTCACGGGTATCGCGGCCGGATTGCTGTGGGGGATGGAAGTGGAAGAGCTTTGCGTGCCGATCACCAACGTACGCGGGATGCTCGACTCGACCTGCAGCCAAAGCCGCCCGCACCTTGGCAAGGGCATGGTCATCGTCAGCGTCTCCGCCGTCGTGGGCGGACTTATCAGCCTGATTCGCGACAGCGCGGAAATCCGCGCGACACCACTGCCCGGCAAATAGCGCCCCGTCTACAGCGGCACGCGGCGCAGGCGCAGGGCGTTCGCTATCACCGACACAGAACTGGCACTCATCGCCGCGCTGGCCAGCATCGGGCTTAGCAGCGCGCCGAAAAACGGATACAAAACGCCCGCGGCGATGGGCACACCCAGACTGTTGTAGACAAATGCGGCGAACAGATTCTGGCGGATGTTCCGCATGGTGGCGTGGCTCAAACGACGGGCGCGGGCGATACCGCGCAGATCGCCTTCCAGTAGCGTCACGCCCGCGCTTTCGATCGCGACGTCGGTGCCAGCGCCCATCGCGATGCCCACATCGGCCTGCGCCAGCGCCGGGGCGTCGTTGACCCCATCACCCGCCATCGCGACCACGTGCCCGGCCGCCTGCAAGGTCTTGATGACCGCCGCCTTCTGCGCGGGCAACACCTCGGCCTCGAGACCGTCGAGACCAAGGGAATTCGCGACCGCCCGTGCCGTGGCCCGGCCATCGCCGGTCAGCATGATGACCCGCACGCCGGCCTCGTGAAGCAACCGGATGGCCTCGGGCGTGGATTCCTTGATGGGATCCGCGATGCCGACCAGACCCGCCAACCTTCCATCGACGGCGACCAGCACCACCGTCTGGCCTTGGCCGCGAAGATCGTCGGCGTGGGCGGCCAGGTCCCCCAGTTGCAAGCCGCGTTCGTCGAACAAACCCGAACTGCCGACGATGACGTGCCGGCCGTCGACGGTGCCCGCGATGCCGCGGCCGGGAAAGGCCTGGACGTCCGTCGCGTTCCCGGGGCCAATCCCACGGGCGACCGCCGCAGCGACCATGGCACCGGCCAGCGGGTGCTCACTGCCACGCTCAAGACTGGCGGCCAGAAACACCAACTGCGCCTCGTCGCTGACACCGGCGACCGGTACCAGCGTGACCACCCGAGGTTTGCCCTCGGTCAGCGTGCCAGTCTTGTCAACCACGAGGACGTCCACCTTCTCAAGCACCTCCAGCGCCTCGGCCTGTTTGAACAGGACGCCCATTTGCGCGCCCCTACCCAGGCCAACCATGACCGACATCGGCGTCGCAAGACCGAGTGCGCACGGACACGCGATGATTAATACCGCCACGGAATTCACCACCGCGTAGGCCAGGCGCGGCTCGGGGCCCCACACGCCCCACACAATCGCCGTCCCGATGGCCACGACGGCCACGGCGGGGACGAACCAGGCGGCCACTGCGTCGGCCAATCTTTGGATGGGCGCGCGGCTGCGCTGCGCCTGCCCGACCATCGCGACGATCTGCGAAAGCACGGTGTCGGCCCCGACACGCTCGGCGCGCATCAACAACACACCCGTTCCGTTCACGGTTCCGCCAATAACGCGACGACCAGGGGCCTTCGCCACCGGAAGCGATTCACCTGTCAACATCGACTCGTCGATGGCGCTGGTGCCTTCGAGCACGAGACCGTCGGTGGGCACGCGCTCGCCGGGGCGCACGCGCAGGCTGTCACCCGGGCGAATCTCGTCGATCGCCACGTCCTCGTCGCTGCCGTCGCTGCGCACCCGGCGGGCGGTTCGGGGCGAAAGCCGCAGCAGGGCCCGGATGGCGCCGGACGTGGCACTGCGCGCGCGTAGCTCGAGCAATTGTCCGAACAGCACCAGTGTGACGATGACGGCCGAGGCCTCGAAGTAAACCGGCCCGGCCCCGTGAACCCGAACGTTGACCGGCAACCAGCCCGGCGCCAGCAGCGAGACCAAACTGAAGACAAACGCCGACCCGGTGCCCAGTGAAATCAGCGTGAACATGTTCAGACTGCGATGGCGCACCGACGCCCAGCCGCGCTGGAAGAACGGCCAGCCACCCCCCAGCACCACGGGGCTGGCAAGTAACAACTGAAGCCACAGAAGGTTGCGCGGCGCCAGGCCGTGCATCAGCGATCGACCCGGCAGCATGTCGGACATCCCCAAGAACAGCAGCGGCGCGGTCAACACCACGCTTGCGCGAAAACGTCGGGTCAGGTCGACCTGTTCGGCGTTGGGCCCGTCACTGACCGACGGCATCCGCGGCTCCAGCGCCATCCCGCACAGCGGGCAATCGCCAGGGCCGGCGCGCACGATCTCGGGATGCATCGGACAGGTGAAGGTCGCAGCGGCCGGCGGGGCGGGCCTGGGCGCCGGCATGGCGTGCGAGCCCGGTTGCGCCAGATAGCGCTGCGGATCGACGGAGAACTTCTCGCGACACGCCGGCCCGCAGAAGTAGTACGTTTGACCGGCATGCGCGAAACTGCCGCCGTTCGCATGGCCTGGAACGACCTTCATGCCACATACCGGATCCGTGACCACGGGATCCGCACCGACCTGTGGCAAAGACTTCATGTCCGGCTGATTCTGACAGCCACGCTGTCGATGTCGATGGCCACATCGCTGTATCCGCGCGACGCGCGGGCGCAACACGTCCACCAGGCGGCCCCCGAGGGGGCAACGCCGCCCGCAACAACCCCAGACGTTTCATTCGGCGCCCTGGAACTGCAGCGACTGGCCGCCGGAACGGCCTGGCAGCCCGAAAGCGTTCCGCACGCCGGTTTCCACGCGACGGCGGGCGACTGGAACCTGATGTTCCACGGATTGTTGTTCGCGGGCTACGACATGCAGGGCGGTAACCGCGGATCGTCGTCGGGCGTCGGCATGGGCTGGCTGATGGCGATGGCCGACCGGCGCCTGGGCACAGGTCACTTCGCCGCGCGGGTCATGCTGAGCCCCGAGCCGTTGACCGTCGCCAACGGTGGCTATCCCCTGCTGCTGCAGACGGGCGAGACTTACAAGAACCAATCTCTCATCGACCGGCAGCATCCGCACGACCTATTCATGGAAATCGCCGCCATTTACACCATGGATCTCGGACCCGCGACGGCGTTGCAACTGTACGCCGCTCCGGTTGGCGAGCCGGCCCTTGGTCCGCCCGGCTTTCCCCACCGGATTTCGGCGGCGTCCGATCCGATGGCGCCCATCGGCCACCACTGGCAGGACTCGACGCACATCAGCTTCGGCGTGCTGACGGCGGGATTCGTGACCCGCCACCTGAAGCTAGAGGGTTCCTGGTTCAATGGCCGCGAACCCGACGAAAAACGCTCGGACATCGAACTGCACACGTTCGACTCGTTCGCGGCGCGCCTTTCAGCCAGCCCAGTCCCGTCGCTGGTGGGCCAGGTTTCTGTCGGCTATTTGTCGGGGCCGGAGGCGCTGGCACCTGACCAATCGGTCCGGCGGGTGACCGCTTCCGTCAGCCACTACCAGGCCTTTTCCTCGGGTGGTCACTGCGCCACCACGGCCGCGTACGGGTACAACAAGGAAGAGGGCGAATTCGGCGCGAGTTCGGCGCTGCTGGAAACCGACGTCAACCTCGACGGGCGCAATGTGATCTTCGGGCGCGCCGAGTACGTACGCAAGGCCGGCAACGCACTGGCGCTTCCCGGCGATCTGCAACGCTTCTTGTTCGACCTCGGAACGGTGTCGGTCGGCTACCTGCGAAACCTCGGCGCCTTCGCCGGCGTGCAGCCGGGCGTCGGCGTGCGCGGAACGGTCAATCTGCTGGCCCAGGGGCTGGAACCGTTCTACAGCTCACGCCATCCCCTGGGCGCGATTCTCTATCTGCGCCTCGCCTCGGCGGCGACCACCGGCGGCCACAGCCACAACTGAGCCCGATGACAACGACAAGCGCCGGCGACCAGCCGCTTTTTCGACACGACGAGATCCCGCGCTTCGACCTCTTCACAGCGCAGATGGTGGTGCCGGCCATTCGCGCCGGCATCGCCCGGCAGGACGCCGCCCTCGCCGCGCTCGAACGCGACATTGAACCCAACTGGGCCGGTTTGCTGGAACCGCTCGGACAACTGGCCGAACCCCTGGCGTACGCCTGGGGGGTGGTGCACCACCTGCTGGCCGTGCGCAACAGCCCCGCCCTGCGCGAGGCCCAGGAAGCCGTCGAGGGCGAGGTTGTGGCCGCCGGCATGCGCCTGGCGCAAAGTCAGCCGGTCTACCAGGGCTTGCTGGCGCTGCGCGACGGCCCGGGTTGGCAGGGGCTCGACGAGGCCCAGCGGCGCATCGTGACTCTATCCATCCGCAATGCCGAGCAAGCCGGCATCGGCCTGCGCGGCGAGGCGCGCGCGCGTTTCAACGCCGTGGAGACCGAACTGGCCGAATTGAGCACACGTTTTTCCAATAACGTCCTCGACGCCACACGGGCCTACGCGCTGGTGCTGACCACGCCCGACGAAGTGGCCGGCCTTCCGCCCAGTCTGTTGGCGGCGGCCGCACAGTCCGCCCGCGCCGCCGCCGCTGACGACACCACGGCCACGCAGGCCACGGCCGAGCACGGGCCCTGGCGATTCACGCTGGAAGCGCCCCTTGCCATCCCGTTTCTCGAACACAGCCACAGGCGTGATCTGCGCGAGCGGCTGTACCGCGCATCGATTGCGCGGGCCTCGGCTGGCGAGTACGACAACCAGCCACTGATCGAGGCGACGCTGCGCCTGCGCCGCGAACAGGCGACCCTGATCGGTTACGCGTCGTACGCGACGCTGAGCCTCAGCCGCAAGATGGCCGGCGCGGTGCCAGCGGTGCAAAGCCTGCTCGATGAATTGCGACGGGCGGCCCTACCGCACGCCCAACAGGAACTGGCCGACCTGACCGCATTTGCGCGCACCGAAAGCGGTGCCGCCGATTTGACCCTGGCCCTGTGGGACGTCCCCTTCTGGGCCGAGCGCCTGCGCGAGCGACGCTATTCCTACAGCGACGAAGATCTGCGACCGTACTTTGCCCTGCCGGCTGTGCTCGACGGATTGTTCGCGCTGGCGAACCGCCTGTTTGGCGTGACCATCGCACCGGCCGACGGCGAGGTGCCGGTGTGGCACCCGGACGTGCGCTTCTTTCGCATTGTCGACGAAGGCGGCAAGCCCATGGCCGCCTTCTTCCTCGATCCCTACAGCCGCCCCGCCGACAAACGCGGGGGCGCGTGGATGAACGGTTGCCTCGACAGAAAGTGCCGCGCCGACGGAGACGTCCGCCTACCCGTGGCCTATTTGATCTGCAACCAAACGCCACCCGTCGACGGCAAGCCGTCGCTGATGACCTTCCGCGAGGTCGAGACACTGTTCCACGAATTCGGGCACGGCCTGCAGCACATGCTGACCCGGGTCGACTACGTCGACGTCGCCGGCATCAACAACATCGAATGGGACGCCGTCGAGCTGCCCAGTCAGTTCATGGAGAACTGGTGCTACCACCGCCCGACGCTGCTCGGTTTCGCGCGGCACCTCGAAACCGGCGCGCCCCTCGGTGAAGACCTGTTCGGCAAGCTGGTGGCTGCCCGCACCTACCGTGCCGGCTCGCAGTTCCTGCGACAGATCTACTTCGCGACGCTGGACCTGCAGCTGCACCACCACCTGGACCCGGCGGCGGGCATGGCGGGCGTGATGGCCACCGTGAAAGAAGTCTCGTCCCAGAACACGGTCATCGCGCCCTTGCCCGAGGACCGCTTCCTGTGCAGCTTTTCGCATATCTTTTCTGGCGGCTACGCGGCCGGCTACTACAGCTACAAGTGGGCCGAGGTTTTGGCCGCCGACGCTTTCGCAGCCTTCGAGGAGGCGGGGCTGCAAGACCCACCGGCCGTGGCACGCACGGGGCGGCGCTTTCGCGACACCGTTCTGGCACTGGGTGGCAGCCGCCCGCCCGCCGACGTATTTCGCGCCTTCCGCGGCCGGGATGCGACGACGCGGGCCCTGCTGACCCACAGCGGATTGTGAACGGCAGTCCGTCAGACGACGGATGCTGGCACGATGCCGAAGATCTCGCGCAGGCGCGGATAACGTTCCTTCGGCAAGTCGATGTCGTGCAGGCCGACGCGCAGGGACACCGACGAACCGTCGCCCCACGGCCACCACAGACCAAAGGGGCCCGACGCCCCCGGGGCGCCGCTCCACAACAGTAGCTGCCCGCCACGCAGACCGCCTGAATTGGTCGCCACCGCCCTCACCCCGTCGGCGGCACTGCCAATCGTCGCGGCGTTGAATTCCATGGGCAGAAGGTCGGTCAACGCGGTCCGCGCCCCCGCGGCCTGCGCCGATTCGATGACCGACGTCACGCAGCGAAGCCTGTGGTCGTAACTCCAATCCGTCGCCGGCCACTTGCCGTGAAAACGTTCCAACGCCCCGAAGATCTCCTGCCACGCGCCCGGTGTGCTCGCCATGCCGTATCAGATTACGCTGTCTGCGCGCGCCGCGCTACAGAAAATCCGCGCGGGTGGCAGTACATCCTGATTCGGCCCTGTTGTTTGACGGCCGGCTAAAATACGTTGGATTCTATAAGAGAGACCCTACGCAGTGCCCGTCCCCAGTACCCCGCTGACCAAGCTTTGCCGCACCTGCGGATATCGCCTCGAGTCCACCCTCGATACGTGTCCCGTCGATAGCACGCGCCTGGGACGTGAGCGGCCCGAGGCCAGTGTACTTGGGCACTATCGTCTGATGCAGCGATTGGGTACCGGCGGCATGGGCGTCGTCTACCGGGCCGTGCACGAAAAGCTGGGCCGCACCGTCGCAATCAAGATGATGCACCGGTCGCTCGTATCAGACCGAACCACCATCGCGCGATTCTTCCAGGAAGCCCGGGCGGTGAATACCATCCGGCATCCCAATGTCGTCGACATCTACGACTTCGTCAGTGCCGGCCCCGATATCTATCTGGTGATGGAGTTTCTCGTCGGCGAGGACCTGCACCAGCTTATCTACGATGCCGGCGGCCGACCGCTGCCCCTGCCCCGCACGATCCTCATTCTCGAACAGATCTGCGGCGCCCTGCAGGCGGCCCACGGGCGCAACCTGATCCACCGCGATCTCAAACCTGCCAACGTGTTTCTCACCCGGCGCAACGATCGGGACGACTTCGTGAAGCTGCTGGATTTTGGACTGGCCAAGCTCGAACACAGCGACGGGCGGATGACCCGCGACGGTATGGTGCTGGGCACGCCAGAATACATGGCGCCTGAACAGGCCCGCGGCGACACGATGGATGGCCGGGTGGATCTCTACGCACTGGGGGTCATTGCGTACGAGATGATGACAGGCCGCCACCTGTTTCCCCCCGGTGGTCACGCCGAGGTCATGGTTCGCCACGTCAAGGAGGCCCCGGTTCCTCCGCGGCAGTGGAACCCCGCCCTGCCGGAGGCCCTGGAAACCGTCCTTTTGCGTTGCCTGGCCAAGAAGCCTGCAGAGCGACCACCAAGCGCGATGGAGCTGGCCAAAGAATTGTGCGCCGCCATCGATCAGCCTTTCGACACAAGCGGCGCGTTTCTGACGGAACGGCCGGGCCCCTACGCCAGCTCGACCAGCGGGCTGGGAATGCTGCCCGCCTCCGCTTCCGGCGAGGCGCCACGGACCTTCCCCGCGTTTGCCTGGACACCAGTGCGGCGTCGCCTGGCTCTCGGCGGGGTCGCGACGGCCGCGGCTGCGGCGGCTGTGATGCTGGCGTGGCCCAGCTCGCCCACAAGATCCGGCAGGTCGTCGCTGCCCCAGGGGGGATCTGCGGGATGGGCGACCTCGACCGGGTCGCAGGTCGGTCCCAAGGTGGATCGACTGGTCAAGATCCTGGTGCAATCCACCCCACCCGGAGCGGAGCTGGCCACAAAGTCCGGCACCAAGCTGGGGCAGACCCCTTACGAATTGTGGGCACCTGTGGGTAGCGACCAGCGACTGACCGTCCACCGCCGTGGTTACGAATCAGCCGAGCTCTCGTTCCGCGTCGACGCCGCCACGACCAAGGCCGTGGTATTGCACGAACTGCACGGCCTGCACGAGCTGCCCGAGCTGGGCCGCGCGGCAACGGCCACCAGACTGTCGCGCACCCCGCGCGTGGGCCCACCACCACCCCAAGCCCCCGCGGCCACCGACAACAACGGGGAAAAGGTTCTGGATTCCCGGAACAAGACGATCAATCCTTTTAAGTAGATGAACGGGAACACGCCGCAGCCGGTGGCGGCGTCCGATCCCGCCGCAGGTGTGCGCGAGCCGCAGATTGGGGACAAGATTGGCTCGTACCGTCTGCTGCGCATGATTGGCGAAGGTGCGGCGGGCCGCGTCTTCGAGGTCGAACACCTGAAAGTCGGCCGCCGCGCCGCCATGAAGATCCTCGCGCCGGGGCATGCCGCGCGTCCGGGCGCCATCAAGCGCCTGTTCAGCGAGGCCCGCGCCGTCAACAAGATCAACCACCCGCATATCGTCGAGGTCACCGACCTTATCCAGGCCGAAGACGAAGGCGACATCAACGCCATCGTGATGGAACTGCTGGAGGGAGAGTCTCTCGGCCACGCGATGCAGCCGCCCGGCGCGATGGGGCCTGAACGCTACGTGCCCATCATGGTCCAGGTCGCAGGCGCCCTGACCGCCGCCCATGCGGCCGACTTCGTGCATCGAGATCTCAAGCCCGACAACATCTTCCTGACCGCGCGCGCCGGTCAGCGCGACTACGTCAAGCTGCTGGACTTCGGCCTCGCAAAATCCATCGCGGGCGATCTGGCGATCAGCCCTGCGCCGGCAGGACCGGTGTCACTCAGCACGGCCATGCCGCCGCCCATGTCCGCGGCCGAGCCCCAGAAGGCCTCGCGCAGCACCATCGTTCACGCCACCGCAGACGGGACTTTCGTGGGAACCCCCGCCTATGCCTCACCCGAGCAGGCCGCCGGCAAGCCCCTTGACCGTCGAACCGACATCTATTCGCTGGGCGTGATCTTGTACGAACTGCTGTGCGGCCGGCTGCCGTTCGAAGGCAACAATTTCGGCGAGTACCTGGTCAAACACATCACCGCGCCGGTGCCGCCACCGCCTGCCGACGTCATGCGTTCCAGCATCGGGCGCCAGCTGTTCTCGGTGGCCGAGCGATGCCTGGCCAAGAACCCGGCTGATCGCTGGGCCTCGGCCGCAGAACTGACGGCCGTGTTCGATTCCCTGGCCGCAAGCGCGTCGTCGATGGAGAGCCCGCGCATCAGCACGGCCGCTGCCTTGGCCAGTCGGTCGAAAAAGTGGCCCGCGATCGCCGCGTTTGCCGCCGCAGCCCTGGTCGCAGGCGCCCTGGCCTGGGTCCTGTTGTCGTCCGGCGGTCCCCACCTCGCCCGCAGCACGGCGCGCGCTGTCGAGGCCCAGGCGACCGGGCCCGTGGTCGTGCCCCTTGTGTTCGACAAATCAGTTGTGATCACCTTCGAATCGGATCCTCCGGGCGCCGAAACGCGACGGGTGGGCGATCCCGATCTTCTGGGCCTCACCGACTTCAAGGTCACCAGACAGGCCAGTGACAAAGAGGAGGAGATCGAGATGGTGCTGCCGGGCTATGTCCCGCGGCGATTCAAGTTGCTACCCAACGCCGACGCCACCGTCGGGGGCAGGCTGCGACGGATCGTCGCCACCCAGGAGCCCAAAAGGGCAGAGTCCGCCGCGCCGTCTGGGGCGGCGCCGCCCGCGTCCCGGCACAAGGTGACGCGGGGCACGACACTCAATCCTTTCGCGCCGTAGTTTCACATTGTTGCCGTGAACGCCCGGTGGGTGATAATCGGGGGGTCGCCCCCCTCAACGATATGGTTCCGCGTCGCGCCGCCTTCCGGGTTTCCTTGCTCGCCGCCCTCTGGGCGCTGTGCCTTGCCACGGGCCATGCCGGCGCCGCGCCTCACCGCCCCTTGTCCTCCGCCGACGCGAAGAAGGTGTCGCGGCTGCACTTCGAGAAGGCGGAACAGGCTTATGACCTGGGCAAGTTCGAGGAGGCGCTGCGCGGCTACGAGGCGGCGTACGAGGCACTGGCCCTGACCCCTTTTGTTTTCAACATCGCCCAGTGTCACCGGAACGTCGGGAACCACGAACGGGCGCTTTTCTTCTACCAGCGTTACCTGGCACTTGAACCGGATCCGCCCAACCGCAAGATTGTCGAAGATCTGATCGCCGAGGAACAGAAGCGACTGGGCGAGCAGGAGCAGGCGGCCGCGGCCAAGAGATCGGCCGCCGAACGCGAGCACCTGAGGGCGTCGACCCCGCCGCGTGAGGGTGACCTGTTGTCCCAACCGACAGCGGCTGCCGATTCGCCGCACGACCCTGCCTTTTACAGACGGCCCTGGTTCTGGGGTGCGGCCGGAAGCGTCATCGTGGCTGGAATCGCCGCCTCACTGCTGATCACGCGGGACGGTCCGATGCCGAAGGGCACCATCGGGACAATCAACGCGCAAGGGCCAATGAAATGAATGAAATGAGCGATCGAGATTCCGCGGAACGGAGAAAGCACGAGCGCTTCGAGATCATTCTGAAGGTGACGCTGCAGGCGGGGGAGACGGTGCTGACAGGCCATTCGCAGGACATCTCCCAGCGGGGCATCTTCATCGCCATGGTGGCGCCGCTGCCACGCGGTGCGGTGGTGGAGCTGGCCATACAAGACGATGCGACGGCCGATCCCATCCGCATGCAGGGCAAGGTCGTCCACGCACTGGCCGGCATCGGCAATGGCGTCGAATTCGTGTCCCCGACGCAGGAAGCGGAGCAGGCGCTAGCCCGGCTGATCCGGACGCTGAAGGCCAGCCAGGCCTGACGGCCCCCGCATGACCGACGAGCCGAGCCGCGCGCCAACGCCGCCCCTGCGGCCGGGCGACGAAGTCTCTGTCCACATCGACAGCCTGGCCTACGGCGGCGAGGCGGTCGGTCGATACGCCAGTCCCGACGGCAAACAGTTTGTCCTGTTCGTGAGCAAGGCCGCGCCCGGCGAGGTGGTTCGCGCCCGCGTGAGGCGACTTCGCCGACGCCACGGCGAGGCCGATGTGGTTGCCGTCGAGCAAGCCTCGCCCGATCGGGTAGAACCCCGCTGTCCCCACGTCGCGCAGGGTTGCGGCGGCTGCAGCTGGCAACACATTGATTACCAGGCCCAGCTGGCGGCCAAACAGGGTCTGGTGCGCGACAGCCTGGAACGACTGGGCGGATTTCGCGATTTGCCGTTGCGGCCCATCATTGCGGCGACCAGCCCCTGGTACTTTCGCAACAAGATGCAGTTTGCTTTTCATCCGCTGGGGGGACTGGGCCTGCACGTCGGCGGCGCCTGGGATCGGATCTTCACCCTCGAAACGTGCCTCCTGCAGTCCGCCCTGTCGGTCGAGATAGTGAAGACGGCGCGCGCCTTCGTGCTGGAACACGGCGTTTCGCTGTACGACCCGCGAACCAAGCAAGGGTTCCTGCGCGAGCTGGTCATACGAAACAGCGTCGCGACGGGCGAGATCATGGTCGGCATCGTGACCACCGACGGGCCGCAAGCCGTGGTGACCGCCCTTGGCCGGCACATCGCGGCCCTGGATGCGCGCATCACCAGCGTCCTGCATGCTGTCAGTCCGGGGGTGTCGGACGCCGCGCCCATTCTGCGCACCAACGTTTTGCACGGGAATGCCACCATCACCGAGGCGACCCGGGGCCTGAAATTCCAGATCGCCTTGACGACCTTCTTCCAGACCAACACCGCGCAAGCAGAACAGCTGGTGGACCTGGTGCGGGAACAAGCGGGCCCGGGGGGCGGTGTCGGGATCGACCTGTACTGCGGCGTCGGCCTGTTCAGTCTGGCGCTGGCCAGCCAATGTGAAACCGTGGCGGGTATTGAAATCGTGTCGGCCTCCATCGAGGCTGCACGCCAGAACGCCGAGCTCAATCACATCGAGAACGCCACCTTTCACGTGGGCGATGCCCGCACGGCCCTGCCCGAGGTCCTGGCCGCCCGGGGCACACCGCGGGTCTTCGTGCTGGATCCGCCGCGCGCGGGCGCCGGCGGTAAGGTGATGCGCCGAATCGCGCGCTCGACACCCGAGCGCATCGTCTACGTGTCGTGCAACCCGACGACGCTGGCCCGCGATCTGGGCGAGCTTGGTCCCTTCGGTTACCGGATCACCAACGTGCAGCCGGTCGACCTGTTCCCGCAGACCTACCACGTCGAAACCGTGGTGACCCTGGAACGCTGAAGCTAGAACCCGGCCTGCAAGCCAGCGGTGAATGCTATTTCGACAGCGGTGCACTAGCTGGCCGCGATGACGGCCTCCACGTCGGCGAAAGAAAACGGCTTGTCCAAGCGTGGGTTGGGGACCACCGCCAGGAACTCTGCGGCACGCGGGGTGAAAGCCCCACCCGTCATGAAAACGAAGCGGCGTTCAACACCAGGGTGCCTCTGCGCGACCGCGGCGAACAGGTCCATGCCGGTCATTCGCGGCATCATGAGGTCGCACAACACCACGTCGACGTCGGCGTGTCGGGCGAGAAATTCCAGCGCCTGCGCCCCCTCGACCACGACCGACACATCGTGATTCGCATCGAGAAACCGCCTCAACACCTCGCCGACGGTGGGCTCGTCGTCGACGATCAGGATTCGTCGGCGACGCGGCGACGCCGGCGCAGGGGCAACCGTTGACAGTCCGACCCTTGCCCCCGCATGCCCGCTGCGCGCGGGCAAAGTCATGCGAAAGGTCGTCCCACGCCCCAGTTGACTGTTCACCTCGATCGTTCCTTCGTGCTCGGTGACGATGCTGCGACAGATCGAAAGGCCCAGCCCCATCCCCGCGCCGGCCGGCTTCGTGCTGAAGAAGGGTTCGAAAACGTGGGACTGGGCCGTCGGCTCGATGCCCGCCCCGTTGTCTGACACCTCCAGTACGACCCGCGTGCCTTCAGCGCGAATGACGATGCAAATCTCGTTGTTCGCGCGCCCTTCCGGCAGCGCCTGGGCCGCGTTCACCAACAGGTTCAAAATGACTTGTTCAAGCTGCGAAGCGCTGCCGGCAATGGCCGGGATGTCTTCATACGTGGTGGTCAGGCGCGCGCGGTGGCGAATTTCATTCTCGGCAAAACGGGCAGCCCCGTCGGCCACGGCCCGAAGGTCGACCAGCCCGCGCGTGTCCGTCTCTGGGCGCGAGAAATTGCGAAGGTGACCGACGATGCTGGCAATCCGCTGAACGCCCTCGCGGACGTCACGCAGCCGCTCACGCGCCAAATCGACGGTCCCGGGCCCGCGCGCCGGCGCGTCGAGCGCCATCATCGCCTGTTCTAGTCCCAGCAGCGTGAAGGTCAGCGGGTTGTTAATCTCGTGCGCCACGCCGGCGAGCAAGGTGCCAAGAGCCGCCAGGCGATCGGCCTGAATCAGGCGCGCTTCCATTTCCTTGCGCGCGGTCACGTCGCGACCGAACGACAGCACCGCCGGGACGCCCTCCCATTCAATGGGCACGGACTGGACCTCGACCGGAATCAGGACCCGGTCCCGCCGGTAGGTGCGGTACTCGCGACTTTCCAACGGCTGGCCGCTGGCAAACATCTGTCGCGTCCGTTCAACCAGCGCTGCGCGTTCATCGGGGTGGACGAGATCGCGCGGATCAATCGCCAGCAATTCCTCGACAGTCGCGTAGGCCAGCATTCGCGCGGCGGCATCGTTCGCAAAGCACAAGCGGCGGCCGTCGAAGATCCAGATCGCGTCCGGCGCGCTTTCCGTCATCTTACGAAATCGCGCCTCGGATTGCCCCAGCGCCTCGAGACTGCGCCGTCGGTCGGTGATGTCGAAAAAAAACGTGACGATGGCCTTATGCCCTTCCAGCGTTATCTCCGACAACGAGACTTCAAGTGGGATCAGGCGACCATCCTTCGCCTTCGATACGGTCTCGAACGATCGGGGTGCGGGCTCGCCACGCAGACGCCGGGCGCGTTCTTCCGCGCGCGAGGCCCGTTCTTCGGGCACCAACAGGTCCGACGGAGACATGCCCAGCAATTCGTCCTTCGGATAACCCAGGATTTCGGCGCCGACGTCACTCATGAACAGGGTGCGCGCCACCGGCTGATCGATCTGAATGACAGAGATGCCGATGCGTGCACCGCTGGCCGCACCCATGATCGCGCCGCCCAGGCGCTCGATCTGCCGTTGGTCCCAGACGCCCGCAGTGAGGTCAGTCATGCGGGCCGCATCTTACCATTCTCGCCCCGCGCGCCTTGCAATGGCACCGTGGCATTCCTGCGCAGATCTCCTCAGTGGCGGCCAGGTAGCGAGATGAATATGATGTTGGTGTGCCACCCAAGATTTCTCCCCCGCGACGACGCCACCCACAGTGGTTGCGGGCGTGGGGGCTGGCCGGCTTGCTTGGTGTTGCGGCCCTGTGTGGCCATGCCGGCCAGGCCCCGGCCCAGGGGGCCAATCCTGCTGCCGCCCGAACCCTGGACGACTACCGACACTTCCGCGCGCTGTCGATCGATCTGCTGGGACGCACGCCGACGCGCCAAGAACTGACGGATTTCGAACGCCCGGACTTCAAGCAAGAGGCCTGGATCGACAAACGCCTGACTGGACCCGGCTATCCCGAACGGCTTGCGCGCATCTACATGGACGCGCTTCGCCTGGAGGTGGGGCCGGCCTTCGCCTATACGCCTGCCTCCGTGATCCTCCGACGGCAGCTGGTCAAGGGGCCCGAGGGCGAAGAACTTTACGTCTATTACCGACAGGGCCAGCGGCGGCGGCGCGACGTTACCGACGGTGAATTCTGTCTGTCACAGGCCGAGACGGGCCTGTCGTTCCCCCTGGCCGGGATCGCCGTCGGCGAATCGAAGCCGGTTCCGCAGCAGATTCTGGATGAACGCACTGTCGTGGTCAGGCCGTGGTGGCTGTACCGGGATTTCGAGGCGCCCCACGCGACCGTCCGCCTGCCGACCGAGGGCAAGAACGCCGACCCCTTGTTCGTTCCCGTCGACGAACTGCTGCGCGATCCGGACAAGAGCCCCACCATCGAGGTGCGGGTGTGCCGCGAAGAAGCGCAAACCGCCGACGTGGGCGCGCTGTTCAGTTCGGGCCGCACGCCTGCGCCCGCCAAGGCACCCAAGCCGGGGGCACCGACGGCGGACCTGCCGCGCGGACGTTTTCGCCCGTACCCGGCCGACGACGCCTACGCCAAGGCGCACGTCGGCGATCCCATCTCCTGTCGCAGCGCCGGCGCGCTGACCATGTCGGCGGACTGCGGCTGCGGGCCAGGTCTGCGCCACTGCCTTCCGGGCGACAGCGGCACCAACAACCCGCGTGCGTTTTCCCTGCCGACGCGCCTGCCCCTGGGACTGGACCTGCCCCTTGGCAGCACGCCCCAGACAGTGTCGGACTGGTACAAGTTCTGGTGGACGCAGGAAGCCGCGCGCTTTTTGGGTTACCTTTTCAGCGCGGATCGCGACTTTCGCGAGGTGCTGGCCGCGCACTATTCATTCGTGAACGGGCCGCTGGCGGCGTTCTACCGCACTGGCGCGCCCGCCAGTTGTTGCGATCGCGAAAAGGCCTTCGGTATGATCGAAAGCACCGAACCGCTTTTCGATCCCAAGGCGCTGCCGACCGATCTCGCGCCCTTCGACACCCGCACGTGGAAAATGGTGCCCGACCGGGGCGCCCACGCTGCGGGCCTGGTCACGATGCCCGTCTTCTTGGCGAAGTATGCCTCCCGCCGCTCGCGGGCCGCCGCGCTTTATACGACCTTTCTGTGTCGCAACTTCGTCGCTGGCAAAGAAGAATTGACGCCATCGCAAGAGCCGAACCTGACGGTGCGGCCCGGTTGCGCCAGTTGCCACGCGACCCTGGAACCACTGGCCGCGTATTTCTCGCGCGTCGAGGAGGCCAACTGGACCTTCCTGCCCGCGTGGCGCTTCCCGTTGCGGAATCTCACGTGCAAGAAGAACGCGCAGGGGCGCCTACCGGGCTTTTGTAACGTTTTCTACGACGGTGACTTTTCCGACGCGACGGCAGGCGTATTGCGCGGTGCCTACGCGTCCCTGGATCATGCAGCCGCGGGCGCGGCGGGCGCGGCTGTGGCCCTGGGCGACGCCCCGGAATTCGCCGCGTGCGCCGTGCAGCGGGTGACATCGTCGTTTTTGGGCCGCCCGCTGACCAGCGACGACGACGATCTGCTGACCGCCCTCGGTTCGGAATTTCGCCGCAACGGCCTTCGCATGCGCCCGCTGGTGCGAGCGATCCTTCTATCGGACGCGTACCGACGCTCGAACAACATCAGCTCGGCCATCTGGCGACGGGGCGATCACGAATGACGACGCGCCTCACCGCGGGTTCTGCGACCGCACTGGCGCTTGCGCTGTCGGCGTGTCATCGGCCGCCCATCGCTATTGCCCCGACGACCGTACAACCGTTGCTGGCGACGGCCGTCATTCCGCAAGACACCACGCCCAAAGAGGACGTCCGCCTTCTGGCAGCCGAGGTTTATCTGCGCACGTATCTGCAGCTGTTCGGCGGCATCCCCCCCGTCGAGGCTCAGCAGCGCGCGCGTGGCAATGAAGGCACGGCCCTGTTCGATAACTGGAACGACTACCTGGCTGCGCTGGGCTTTCCCGATTACCGCAACGATCTGCCGCGGTCGACACAGACCAACGGCCTGATGATGGCCACCTTCGACCGACTGGGAATGGCCCTGTGCGCACGCGCGGCCGAACACGATCTGCGCGACGCCACGCCCCTGCCCCAACGTCTGCTTTTCGCCTTTGCCAACCCGCCGGCCACGCCCGATCGGGTGGCGTTCGCGCCGGCGTTCGACCTGCTGCACCGGACATTTTTGGGCTACCCGGCGCGCCTGGCACCGGCAGGACGCACGGACGCCTTTTTCGATGTCTACCGCGACATCGTCGCCCGCCATGCAGACGGCAAGGCGCCCCGCACACGATTGACGCCGGTCCAGGCCGGATGGATGGCGGTTTGCCTGGGCCTGGTTCGCCATCCAGAATTCCACACGTACTGATTGAGGGAGTGACACGGATGAAATCCAATAACGCTGCACTGCCGTCACGCCGGGACCTTCTCCGCCAAGGGGCCGCGGGGGCGGCCGCCCTGCTGCCGGGTGGCCTGGCCCTGCGCGCCCTGGCGGACGAACAATCCTTCGGGGATGCCGGCAAGGACGAGTTTTTCATCTTCATTCACGCCGCCGGCGGCTGGGACGTCACGCTGTGGGCCGACCCGCGCAACACGCGCGCTGGCCTCGTCGAACCCGCTTCCACCGCCAACACCGAAACCGGCGGGGTCCGTCTGTGGAAGGACGAGACGATGGACGGGGACATCCACAGCTTCAAGTTGTTGCAGCCGTCCGGCTCGAACCTGGTCTTCGGCCCCGGCATCGGCGGACTGCTGGATTTCCATGATCGTCTGTGCGTGATCAACGGTCTGGCGATGAACACCGTCAGCCACCCCGACGGAATCACCTTCTCGGTCACAGGCCGGCACCTGCAGGGCAGCCGCAGCCTTCAGCCCAGCATCAACACGGCAATGGCCAACGAACTTGGCTTGGCGCAGACGTTTCCGTCGGTGTCGCTGCAATTTCCGTCGTCGTACTGCGGCGACCATCTGGACCGCCGGGCCGTCCCGCTGATGATCGACCGCGTCGGAAACATCGCTGGCGTCCTGTCGCGCGCCCCGCAATACGCTCTGGACGGCGACGCCATGGCGGTGACAGCGCTGCTGTCGCAAGAGGCGACGGCCCTGGCATCCCGCTCGGCCTACGGCGATGTGTTGCGCGGGATGGCCCTGCAGTACCGCAGCTTGCCCGGGATGCTTTCGCCCCAGATGCAAAACCTGTTCAACGACGCCAAGCTGCGCGCCGCGCATCCCGAGTTCAAGTACCAGGCGCGCGGCATGGGCCCCAGCGCCGTCAATGCGGCCTTCGCCCTCGAAGCGATGAAGCGCAACCTCGTCCGCTGCGTCAGTTTCGCGCTGGGTGGTTTCGACACGCATGCCGGAAACTACCGCCAGCAGGCCCAGCTTCAGCAAACCATGTTCGACATCGTCGCCACCCTGCTGCGTGGCCTCGACACCACGCCCCATCCGACCAAGGCCGGCGCCAAGCTGTCCGAGCACACACACATCCTGATCATGAGTGAATTTTGCCGAACGCCGCAGATCAACCTGGGCGGCGGGCGCGACCACTACCCGAACAATTCGGCGCTGGTGATTTCGCCGCGCTTTCGCGGCAATCGCACCTTTGGTCGCACGGATCCCGACCAGGTCCTGCCACTGGCCACGCGCAAATTCTCCGACGAACAGCGCGCCATCACGCCCCCCGATCTTTTGGCAACCTTTGTGTCCGCATTTGGGATCGCGCCCCGAAAATATTTCCGCGAGGGCGAGGTGGTGCCAGAGTTGCTGACCGGATGACGAAAAGCCCGGGGCCGTCATTCCTGTGTTTGCTGGCGTGCCTGTCCTGCGCGGATCTCGCGCCCTACCGCCGCGACAGCGGCCGCTTCGCTGCTCTTGATCTGCGCCGCGAGAGCCCGACCCGACTGGGTGCACGCGGCGCCGTACAGTCGATGGCCGATGACGGCGCCAGGCAAGTCGTCCTGACTGACGACGGCCCCTGGATAATACGGGGCCAAACCATCGAGCGCGCCCAGGGGCAGCGTCACTGGCTCAAGGCTGCCCTGATCCCCGCGGCCGACGGTGCCGGAACCTGGGCCGTCGCGATCGACGCGGACGGCCACCTGTGTCGCCTGCGCCCCGGCGTCGACCCCGAAGACGTCGGCGCACGCTACGGGCTTGAACACGAGCAGATCGCGGACGTCGCGACCGCCGGGGGCCGCCTCGTGGCGTTGCTGCTGAAAGACGCCTACGCAATTGCCGATGGCGCCCGTGTGACCCGCTATCCGGCGCAGGGCGTTCGCGCGGTGACCGGAGGCGGGACCCGGGTGGCCGTGCGCTTCGATGAAAGGGTCGACGTCATCGATGGACTGCTGCCGACGGCCCAGAATCCGCATGGCACGCCACGCGGGCGGTCCTTCCGGATGAAGGCACCCACGGCGGTCGCGTTGACCGCCCGCGGCCAGCTATTCGTCGCGGCGGGCAGCGCCCTGTACCGCGAAAATTCATCGGGTGGTTTGTCGCTGATCTACCTTTCTGCCGGGGCGCCCGGCTTGACGTCGGTCGTGGCTGCGGGATTTGCATTGTGGTTTGCTGACGGCACCACCCTTGGTCACGTTGAGGATGGGTCGACGGCTTTGACGACCGCACCCGCCTTGGCTCCGACGTCTCGGCTGCTGGGCGCGGGCGACGGCCGCGTGTGGGCGCTGGCCGGGGGACAGGTGACACTTCTTGCCACCAACCGAGAATCCTCGTCGGCGGCGGACTGGGACAATGGACTGGGCGCGGTGTTCACCCGGGCGTGCAGCGAGTGCCACCTGCCGGGCGGTCGCTCCGACGTGGACCTGTCCAGCGCCAGCGCCTGGGCCGCGCGGCGCGACGAAATTCGCGAACGCGTTTTGGTCAAGCACACCATGCCGCCCGCCGGCCGTGCGCTCAGCGAGGACGACGCCGCAGCCGTCCGCTCATGGACCCACGAGGCACAGCGATTTCATCCCTGACGCAACGTGAACGCGGGGCGTTTTGCCCCCGCGGGGCAGCATGCGACGCTGGGAACATCACTTCTGATGCGGCTGCCGGGTCTAAAGGAATAGGCACGTACGATGCTTAGTTATCGCTACCGGAGGTTGAATATGAACCGCGCGCTTCCCTCGGCTGGTCTTCTCCCGGCGATCGGCCTGGCCATAAGCCTCTGGCCCTCGCTGGCGCACGCCCAAGCACCTGCAACGCCCCCGCCCGCAGGACCAGCAGAAGCCGCACCCGAGCCCCCGGTGGTAACCGCGCCGCCACCCGCCGCGCCGACCGATGGTACAGCGCAACCGTACCCCTACATTCCCCCGCCCCCCGCGAACACTGCCGCCCCGTCTTACCCGCCTGCCGGGCCACCGCCCAACACCTACGGCGGCCAGTACGGCCAGTACAATCCCTACGGCCCCTATCCCAGTTACGGCTATCCGCCGCCCCCGCCCCACGGCGTATTTCGGCCGGTCAGTCTGACACTGTCGGTGGGCCCGGGCGTTCTAAATGGCTACGGTTTCGACGGCCGGCGCGAAACCAACCTCGCCCTTTCCTACAGCGTGTTTCGCCTGGGCTTTGGCGTGGCGCCGAATTTTTCATTGTTCATCGGATACGAAGGCGCGGGCAGCAGCAGCACGCGCGGGTCGACGGGCACCAGTTCCTGGCTCAGCCAAAATATCTGGTCGTTCGGCCTTCAGTACCATCTACATCAGCGCTTCTACCTGCGCGCCGGCGCGGGTATCGGGACCGTCGGGGACGATACAAACCAGGGAACCTTTACCTCCGACAACGGCACCGCGTTCGTGGCGGGCGTCGGATACGAATTCGTACAGACCCCGGACATCGCCCTCGGGCTCGAAGCCAGCGGCAGCGTCACCAAGTACGCGTTCGACGAATGGTGGCAAACCGCGGGCGTGAACCTCACCCTGGCGTTCTTTTAGGAGATCACCATGTCAATCAACGCGCTACCCCTGCTGTCGCTCGCCGCGGTTTCCGCTGCAAGTTGTGCGCACTATCCGGCCGACTACCAACAGGTAGGCGATCAGACCGAGGCCCAGGGTCCGGCGACCGCGTCCTATCCGGTGCCGGCCGCCGCACCAAGGGGCAATCTGCACGTCGTGTCGCTGGGCGCCGAACAGCTGCCCGCCGGTCCACAGGGGCCAAGCCCATTTCTGCACGTCAGGGTGGCGGCCGAAAACAACGGTGACAGCGCGCCATGGACCGTCGCCGCGCACGAGCAGACGCTGAGCCTGGGCGGCGGCCAAGGCCTGCTGCCTTCGTTCGCGCAGGCGTCATCCGGCGGCCCCACGCTGTCGGTTGCGCCGGGCGGTCGTGGCTCGATCGATCTGTATTTCGCGCTGCCCGCCCAGGGCGAGCCGCCATTGGCGACCCTGTCCTGGCGCCTGCACCGCGGCCCCGAGATCATCGCCGAGGCCACCAACTTTCAACGCCTGGCGGGGCGCGAACCGCAGTACGGCTACTACCAGCCCGTCTACCGCCCCGGTGTGACGCTGGCATTCGGTCCTGCCTGGTGGTGGTACGGCGGTTGGGGCATGTACGGAGACTTCGGTCCCTGGGGCTACCGCCCGTACGCGTACTACCCACGCCCTGGCGGCTACTACGGGGGCCACTATGGTGGCTACTATGGTGGACTTTACGGCGGCGGCCGCGTTTACGCCGCGCCACGGACGGGCGGCGGTGGCCGGGGCGGCAGTGGCCCCGCACCACGACCCAGCAGCGGTGGCGGTGGCGGTGGCGGGCGCGGTGGCTGGCGCGGCGGACGACGTTAACCCGCCTACACGGCCACCCTCAGGCCTGCGGCAACTTGACCGTGACCGCGGTGCCTCGCCCTGGGGCGCTCTCGACGCTGACGGCGCCGCCCATCGCCTCGACCAGGTGCTTGACGATCGCCAGGCCCAGGCCCGTACCCCCGCGATCCCGGGAACGCCCCTCGTCGACACGGTAGAATCTTTCGAACAGACGCGGCAGGTGCCTGGCCTCGATCCCGGGCCCGTTGTCGGAGACCGAGATCAACACAGCCGCTCCCGCTGCCTTGGCGGCGATGCTGATCTCGCCGTTGTCACCGCTGTACTTGACGGCGTTGTCGACCAGATTGGCCAGGACATGCTCAAGCGCCTGACGGTCCGCGCGCACGGCGGGCAGATTGTCCGGCAGCTCACGCGCCACGCGCGTCTTGCGCTTGCCGGCCGAGCCGCGGAACAGCAACACGACCTGGGCGACGACCGCGCCGACGTCCACGCATTCCAATTCCAGCTTGAAGTGACCCGATTCGATGCGCGACAGGTCCAACAGATCGTTCAACAAGCTGACCAGGCGCTCCGCGTTGCGCTCGGCCATTTCCAAAAAACGCTCCGCGCTCGCGGGATCCTGCAAAAGTGCGCTGCGAGCGGTCTCGACGCCGGTGCGCAGCGCGGTCACCGGCGTGCGCAGCTCGTGCGAGACGTTGGCCACAAAATCCCTTCTGACCGCCTCCAGGCGCCGAATCTCGGTGACGTCCACGAACACCACCACGCAGCCGGCCGGCACGCCCGACAGCGGCGCTGCGTGCACCAACAACCGCCGCAGCCGGTGAATGCCGACCTCGATCTCTCCCGTCACAGGCGCAGCTGACGACAAGGTCGACTCGATGATCACGGCAAGCTCGGCATTGCGAACCACGTCCGCAAGGGGCCGACCCACCAGATCCGTCGGATGGTCCGGCTCGGCCGTGTAGCCCGGCTCGACATGCGCCAGCAGCATCATTCGCAGGGCGCTGTTCGCAAGGACGATGGTCCGCCCGGCGTCAGCCACCAGGACGCCTTCGTCCATCGCCTCCAGAATCTGGCCCAGTCGATCGCGCTCGGCCCGCAGCGCCCCCAGCGTCCCCGACAGGTTGGCCACCACCTGATTCAGCGTGCGGCCAAGGTCCCCAAGCTCGTCCCCCGATTCCAGATGAACCCGCGCCTCAAGATCCCCCTTCGCCATGCGCCGCGTGACCCGGGTGACGTCGCGCAGGCCCCTGGTCATCATGTGCGCGACGATGCTGGATATCAGCAGCGCCAAGACCAGGGCCAGCACAGAGCCCGTGGCGAGGACGCGGTGCAGACGGTCGATAGCCTGATCCACCTCCGTCAAGGACAGCGCCACCCGCACCACGCCAACACGCTGACCCGCGCGCGAAAACGCCGCCGCCTGATACAGCATTCGCCTTCCCACCGTCGCGCTCATGCGCTCGCTGGCACCGTGCCCAGTCCGCATCGCCTCGGCTACCTCGGGGCGTGTGGCGTGGTTGTCGATCCCGGGCAATTCACCGATGCCGACCTCCGAGTCACCGATGACGACGCCATCGCCGCGGACGACGGTCACACGGGTCGCCGAGCGGCGACCGAGTTCATCGGCCAGGCTGTCCCAGCCGCCGAAATCATTCAGGGCCGCGCCGTGGCCCTCGACCTGACCGCCAACCAGGGTCAATCGCACAGCCAGATCGTTGCGCATCAGCGCGCCCCACTGGTCGTTCAGCCCGTGGGTCAGGTAGACGTCCGCACAAACCACCGCCGTGGCGATCAGGCCCGCCGACGCAAGGAACAGCTTTGTGCGGAAGCCCCAACGCATGGCAGGCTACGCCCTCCTCAACCGTAACGACCCTCGATGTACTCAGCCGTCCGCGGGTCGACCGGATTCAGAAACAAATCCTCGGTGCGGCTGTGCTCGATAAGCTCGCCCATCAGCATGAAGATGCTTTCGTCGCTGGAACGCCGCGCCTGCGCCATGTTGTGCGTGACGATCAGAATCGTGTACCGACCGCGCAGCTCCCACATCAGCTCCTCGATCGCGCGGGTGCCCTCGACGTCCAGGGCCGAACACGGCTCGTCCATCAGAATAACTTCCGGCTTTAGCGGCAGTAGCCGCGCGATGCACAGCTTCTGTTGCTGTTCGAGTTGCAGTCCTGTGGCCCGCCCCTTCAGACGATCCTTCAGGTCGTCCCACAGGCCCACCTCGCGCAGGCTCTTCTCGACCACCTCATCCGTGTGGCCCTTGCCCAATTTGCCCTCGGCGTGAATCCGAAGACCAAAGACGATGTTCTCGTAGATCGAGAGCGGCAGCGGATTGGGCCGCTGGAACACCATCCCGACCGATTTGCGCAACTCGATGAGCGAGATGTCGGGATCGTAGATGTTCTTCTGTAGAATTCGGATCTCACCCTTGGTCGTGACGTAGCCGTAGCGCTCGTTGACCCGGTTGAAACACCGAAGCAACGTGGTCTTGCCACAGCCCGACGGCCCAATCAGCGACGTGATAAGCCCGTTCTTGATGCCCATGCTCACGTTCTTGAGCGCCTGGAACTTGCCGTACCACAGCGACAGGTCCTGCGTCTCGATGCTCAGCGCGGGCGCGGCGTCGGTCATCCAAAGATCCCGTTAACGTAGTCGAGCGTGTGCTTGCTGGCGGGCGCATCGGAAAAGATCACTTCATTTCGGTCGACCTCGACGATGTTGCCGTTCCACAGGAACATCGTGCGACTGGCCAGGCGGCGCGCCTGCTGCACCAGGTTGGTCACCAGGATGATCGTCATCTCGTTCTTCAGTTCCTTGAGAACATCCTCGATACGCATCGTCGTCACCGGATCGATGGCGATCGAAAATTCATCCAGGCAAAGCACTTCCGGCTGGTGCGACAGGGCGCGCGCAATCGTCAGGCGCTGTTGCTGGCCGCCCGACAACTTGGTGCCCAGGCTGTCCAGGCGATCCTTGACCTCATCCCACAGCGCCGCCTGCCGCAGGCAGCGCTCGATCAGCCCATCCAAATCGTCCTTGCCTCGAACGCCGGCCGCCCGCGGGGCGAAGGCGACGTTGTCGTAGATGCTCAGGGGCAGACCCACCGGCAGTGGCGCGACCATACCGATCCGCCGCCGCAGCTCGTACACGCTTTTGACTTGTTGGACATCCTCACCGTCGACCAGGACCTTGCCCCCCACCCGCGTGCCCGCTGTGAATTCAATGGTCCGGTTGATACAGCGAAGCAGCGAAGTCTTGCCCGACTGCGCCGGACCGATGATGGCGAAGATCTCGTGCGGCTCGACGTGAAAGGAAATGCCGTGGATAACCTCCTTTGCGCCATACCTCAGGCGCAGGCCGTCGACCTCGATCTTCTTGCCAGGCGAATCCGCGGTCATCACCATTTCTTCCGCGAGCGCAGGTAGACGCGCAACGAAATCGACAGGGCGTTGGCGAACAGCACCGTCGCCAGCAAGATCACCGCAATCGCGTAAGGCAAGGCCTCGGGCGCGTTCGTGACCTGTGTCGTCACCGTATAAAGATGCATCGACAGCGCCATGCACTGGTCCCGCAGGTTGTAGGCAAACAGATCGCCCTCGGGGATCTTCTTGAAGAACACGGCGCCCGTGAACATGATGGGCGCCGTTTCGCCCGCTGTGCGCGACACCTGCAGGATGACGCCCGTCAGAATGCCGCTGATCGAGTTCGGCAGGACGATGCGGCGGATGGTCTGCCAGCGGCTGGCGCCGACGTTCCAGCACGCCTCGCGAAAAGAAACAGGCACGGCGGCCAGAGATTCCTTGGTGCTGGCGATGATCACCGGCAGGGTCATGATGGCCAAGGTCAGCGACGCCGCCAGTATGGAACGGCCCATTCCCGCGAAGATCACGAACGCGCCCAGGCCGAACAGGGCGTGGACGATGCTGGGCACGCCCGCCAGATTGACGACGGCCAGGTTGATGATGCGGGTGAACCAACTGTCGCGGGCGTATTCGTTCAGGTACACGGCCGCCAGCACCCCAATGGGCGCCGAGATACACAGGGACATGACGACCAGGTAAATCGTCCCAAGGAACGCCGACCAGACGCCGCCCCGGCGCATGCCACCCACCGGATTGGTGACCAGAAAATCCCAGGACAGCAACGGCCACGCCCGGGAGACCAGGTGAAAAATGATCAGCAGCAGCGGCACAACCATCGCCACGGCCATCGCGCCGAAGATCCACTTGGCGATGATCTCGTTGCGCTGCTTGCGCCGGACCAGGGGCGTTTGCGTGAACATCGGCGGCGTCCGTCAGCGCTTTCGGATGCCCTTGACCACCAAGTCGGCGGTGAAGTTCACGACGAAGGTTATGGAAAACAGAAGAATCCCGATGATGAACAGGACCTGATAGTGCTGCGAGCCAGCCGCCGCCTCGCCAAGTTCCGCCGCTATGGTGGCGGTCAGCGTCCGGACGGGGTCGAAGGGGCTGTGGGGAATGTTGACGGCGTGTCCCGTGGCCATCAGCACGGCCATCGTTTCACCGACCGCGCGCCCCACGCCCAAAAGAACAGCCGCCAGCAGGCCGTTCTTCGCCGCCGGCAGCAGCACCCGGTAGACGATCTGCCAGCGCGTGGCACCCAGGGCCAGCGCGGCCTCGCGGTACGAATCCGGCACCGCCTTCAAGGCGTCCTCGCCAATGCTGACCATGATGGGCACGCTCATCAGCGCCAGCAGCAAGGCACCGTTGAGGACATTCAAACCGACGGGAACGCGAAATACCTTCTGGATCAGGGGATTGAGCACCCCCAGACCGATGAAGCCCCAGACCACCGAAGGAATCGCGGCCAATAGCTCGATGACTATCTTCAGGCCCTCGCGCATGCGCCTCGAACAAAACTCGGAAACGAACACGGCCGCGCCCAACCCAAAGGGCACGGCGATCAGCATCGCCAGCGTGGTGACGCTGAAGGTCCCGACGATGAGCGCCAGCACGCCGTAGCGCACGTTGCTCTGGGACGTCGGATACCACTCGGTGCTGAACAGAAACTGCCGCAGGTTGAGGCCGTGAAACAGGAAGCCCGCCCCTTCGCGCAAGACGAAGAAGAAGATCCCGAAAACAAAAACGATGGCGCTGACACCGCACAGACGGATGAGCCATTCCAGCGCGGACTCGCCCACCAGTTCCCATCGACGACGCCGCGACGCCGCGCCCCGCGCGACCACGCTGGCCCGCTGCCGCCGTTCGGCCGCTGCGGCGGCTAGGTCGATCGCTCCGTCACCCACGGTCTACTTCTTGGGCAGGGGAACGTATCCGCTTTTCTCGACGATCATCTGACCGACGTCGGACAGGATCCAGTCGAGGTACTTCTTGACGTCGGCGCTGGGCTCGCCCGGCGTGTACATGAACATCGGGCGGGCAATCGGGTAGGTCTTGTCGAGGGTGGTTGCGATTGCGGGCATCACACCGGGCTCGCCCTTCTTGCGGGACACCTTGAGAATTTTCACGCTTGGGGTGGCATACCCGAGGCCGCTGTAGCCGATGGCGTTCGGAGTCTTCGACACCAGGTCCACCACGTCTTTCGAGCCATTCATGTCCAGCGAGCCCGCTTTGTAGTCGGCCTTCTTGCCAAGCACGGCCTCGCGAAAGTAGTGGTAGGTACCCGAATTATTCTGCCGGCTGGCGCGCACAATCTTTTCACCCTCGCCGCCCGGGATGGCTTTCACCCCCAGTTGCGACCACTTATCGATCTTGCCGCCCTCGCGGTAGATCTCCCCCAGCTCCTCGAGGCTGATTTCATTGAGCGGGTTGCTCTTGTGGACATAAATGGAGAGGGCGTCGTAGCCGATTAGTAATTCCTTCGGCTCCTTGCCCGTGGCTTTCTTTGCCGCCTCGATCTCCTTGGGCTCCATCGTGCGGCTGGAATTCGCAATATCCGCCGTGCCGTTGATCAACGCCGCGATCCCGATGCCCGACCCGCCGCCCGACACCTCGATCGAGGTTGCGCTATCAACCTTGCCGTAATCTTCGGCCCACGCCTGTGCCAGATTGATCATCGTGTCGGACCCGATGTTCTGGATCGCCTTCTTCTTGCCGCCGGCAGGACCGGGGGCCGCCGCGCCCGGCTCGGCCGACGCCCCTTCGGATTCCTTCTTCTTGCAACCCACGAAACCCAGCGCCGCGCAGGCGGTCAAGGTCACAAAACACACGAATGTCGTCGGTTTGGTCATAGCGATGCTCCTAGTGCCGTTTCAGTCCTTGTCGCCGAGAATGGCAACAACAAGATCTTGAATGTTCGCCTGCAGGAACTGGTACGTGGCCTCGTAGGCCGCGCGTACATCTGCGGGTGTCCCTTTCACAGTCGACGGATCCTGGACGCTCCAGTCCAGGCAGACCGCCTTCGTGGGCGGCGGCGGGAAAACCTTCTGGGCTTCCTTCGCCAGGGCCACCACGATCTGGTAGTGGTCGAAGTGCGGCACCTGGTGGGCGGCCTTCGACGTGTTGCCCGAGATGTCGATTCCCTTTTCCTTCAGGAATGAGACCGTTGCCGGGTCCACGGGCCGCGGGTCCAGGCCGGCACTGGCGAAGATGAACTTCGGCTGCCCCAGCGAATATCCGATGCCTTCCGCCATCTGGCTGCGGCACGAGTTGTGCTCGTCCACGAACAGCAGCCGAAAGGTTTCGGTACCCCGGTGCTTGGCGTACTCGCCCGTGCACATATACAGAACTTCCTGGCAGATGGCCTTTGCCTGATCGGAAACCCGTTCGAAACGGTTCACGATGGTCATCAGAGGGCTCAGCGCTTCAAGCGGAATTTTCCTCTGCTGCTGAAGCTGCACCAGCTCGTCATTGACCTTGTGGCGCAAAACGTCCACCTGGTCCTCGGCTTCCATCGTCTTCTTGGCCAGATCGGCGTCCTGAGTCACGAAGGCCTGCACCGCACCCCGCAACATGGGCAGCGCCAGATTGGCGATCGCCACGAAGCGGTCGTGAGGAACTTCGAACTCCATCTCGCTGATGGTCAGAATCTGCCGCGCGATGCTCTCGGCATAGTCGCCGATGCGTTCCAGTTCGAGGTTGATCTTGATGGTGACGTACGCGAAGCGAAGATTGCCGCCCACCGGCTGTTGGCGCAGCAGGAATTCCAGGCACAGGCGGTCGACTTCCTTTTCCAGCTCGTCGATGCGCTGATCGCGCAGAATCACCGAATAGGCGAGCTTGCGATTCCTTTCCGCCAGCGCCTGCAAGGAACTACGCAGGGCCACTTCGGCCAGGCCAGCCATCTCAGTCACCTTGCCGCGAATACGGGCGATGTCGCGTTGAAGGCTTTCCTCGAAATGGGTCACGTCAATCTCTCATCGCGGGTGTAACGGCCCGACGGTCGCGACTGTGCCATGGGTACCGTGACAACTGGGTGACAATCACGCAAGCATCCCAACCCTCTGATCACGCATTGCTTCACGACGCCCCTCAAAACTTGGCCTGTAGCTGGGCCGTAAAGACATCGTTTCCTCGGCTGTTCACGCCCTGCTCGGCCAGGTGCTCGTAAACCAGGGTCCCGCGAAGATTCGCCGACACGGGCACCAGCAAGCCGCCACCCACTGTGGTCACCCGATCAATTGCGGCCGGCGCAGTGACCGTATCCGGGCAGCTTGAGTTCGCGCTGGTGTTCGGATCGAACTGGTCGACGCGCACGACCACGCCCAGATGCGTGCCGAGATCCTGGACCATCGTCAGGTACCAGCCGAACGCGGTGGCGTCCTTGCAGGGGTTCGCGGCCACGCCTGAAAACTCAATGTTCTTGTCGCGTGCCCAGATGATCTCGCCCTTGAGCGCGAACTTACCCAGCTTGGGGACCACGGCGTATACCTGCGCATCGGCCCCGACCCGCAGGCGGCTGAAGTTGTCGTAACTGGCCGGCATCGCGGGTACGGCGGCGGTCGCGGCCTTGGCGGACGTCGTCTTGAGCTCGTGTCCCCAGTGTCCCGACACGCCCAGGGTCACAAAACCAAATTCCGCCCCCACGCGTCCCACCAGATCCTTGAAACTGGTCTGATCGAAGGTGCCGTACTGGCTGTCGGTGGTAAACGCATTGCCGTTGATCACGGCGCCGTTGAAACGCAGGTGGCCATACTGCGCTTTCAGCCGCAGGCCTCGGTCGCGCTCGCCGGGAAACAGCTTTCGAATCACCAGAGATCTCTCGGGCATCTCTCGCTCGCCCGAGGACTGCAAGATCTCGTAGCCGAACGGAACCTTGAACTGCCCCATTGTCAGGTGCAGCTTCAGCGGCGTCCACGTGTCGATGAAGGTGGCCTCGGCGTCCTTCACCACCACGCCGTCACCGGTCGCATCGATCTGCAACAGGTACTCGGCATTTGCCGTCGCATGCACGGCCTTCAGACGGCCCCGGCGGACAAAGAATCGATTCGTCCCCAGTGGCTTGCCGGCGGCGTCCAGCCCGAAGTTGGCGTCGTCATGCCATTCATAGCGGCTTTGGATGTACCCGCTGATCTTCAGGGGTTCGAAGGCGGGGTGGGCTTCGGCGGCAGGCGCCTCGGCCAGTGCCGGCGAAGAAATCAAGACCCAGCTCAGGGGCAAAATGCTGAACAGCTCACATGTTTTTCGTTTCATGGACTGTCACTATGTCGACCCTGTGTGACAGCTGGGTGTCGTTTTCGAAAACCCGCGGCGACGCCCAAAACTATCTCATCGTCTCAATCAGTAATGTACTTTACTGTTCTTATTGTTAAGATATAGGGCAATGCGTGCGTTGGCGACAGAGCGTTCCCGTCGAGGAGCAGGCGCGCGGCGAACCACGTACACCTTGCTTGACCGCATCGGCCGCGGTGGCATGGCGGATGTCTTCAAGGCTGTCATGCGCCAGGCCGATGGGACCTCTCGTCTGTGCGTGGTCAAACGGATTCGCGCGGACAAGCAGCAGTCCGTGGCGATGGCGCAAATGATGGAGGACGAAGCGCAGATCACCGCGGCCTTGCGCCACCCGGGCATCGTCAAGATTTTCGAACACGGCACCGTGGAGGACACGTACATCCTGGCGATGGAATACCTCGACGGCGAGGATCTGGCCGCCGTGATGGAAACGTTGGCCCGGCAGGGCGTAGATCACCTGCCGCTGTCGGTCGCCGTCTTCGTGGCCCACCAGGTGGCCGGTGCCCTTGGGCATGCCCACAGCCTGACCGACCAGCACGGGCGCCACCTGGGACTGGTCCACCGGGACGTGAGTCCGGCCAACATCATGCTGGGCTTCAGCGGTGCCACGACGATCCTCGACTTCGGTGTGGCCAAGCTGACCGAGTTCGTGCGCCAGGGGCGCACCGTCGCCGGGCGCATCAAGGGCAAAGCCGCGTACATGGCCCCCGAACAAGTGCGGGGCGCACCCCTCGACGCGCGTGTCGATGTGTTCGCCCTGGGCGTCGTATTGTGGGAAATGCTGACCGGCCGTCGATTGTTCGCCAGTCCGAATGTGTCGACGACCATGACAAATGTGCTCGAGGCCGAGATTCCCCCTCCGTCATGTTTCCGCGCCGAGATCCCGGATGAACTCGACGAGGTGGTGCTGCGCGCGCTCGAGCGCGACCCGGCCAAGCGCTTCGCCTCAGCGCGCGCCCTGGCGCACGCACTGACGCCCTTCCTGCGCGCACGCCGCCTGGAACGCCAGGCGCTAGCCCATCTTCTGGGCCAGCTATTTCCCGAGGGCAGACCCGCGCGAAACCAGCGCACGAAGCAGATCGAAAGCGGCGCGACCCTCCCGGGCGACGATTTGGTATTCACCGAACTACCCGGGCTGCACCCGGATCGCGATCACGTGACGGTCAGACGGCGACGACCCGCCTCGCAGAATACGGGACCGCAGGGGGACGCGGGCACTTCGTCCGATGTGACCCGGATCGAGACGCCCCCGCGCCCGCGCCGCAGGGGCGTCAGGACGTCGCCCGCCATGCCTGCCTGGGCGCCCGAGTTACCGGCGGCGCCCGCACTGCCGTTTCCGGTTCACGCTGCGGGTTCAGGGCGACGACAGAACGGTGTCGCGGGTGGCGTCCTTGCCGCCGCGCTGCTGACCGGCGCGCTTATTTTGGCGTCGACCTGGCCGACCGGTGGCAGGGGCGGAAGCGCGACGGTCGCGACTCCCTCACCCGGGTCGGCCCCCTCGTTCATCAGCATCGCCCGTGCACGGCGCCCGGCACCAAGACGCACCGTCGCGGATCCGCCCGAGCCCCGCGCGGCAGATGCCGTGGCGGTTCAGATTCCCGCCAAACGCCCGCGGCCCGCACACGCGCCCGATCCGGTACGGGCCGCGCACTCCACCGTTGCCGCCGTTGGCCGGAGCGGGGCGGGTCCCATGGATCCCTTCGCGCCAGATGTGTCCGCCCCACGGGCGAACAGGTCGACGCTTATCGATCCGTTTGCGCCGTCTGCACGCTGAAGCGACGGTAGACGCGATAGACGGGAAAGCCGAGGGCGGCGATCAGCAGGCCGTAAATGGGCGAGTAATTGCCATCCTTCCATTCACCCCAGACGATGGCCGACACACCGGCCAATGTCCCGACGACGAACAGCAAGGGAACCAGCGGATAAAGGGGCACACGGAAGGGCCGGGCGGTGTCCGCCATCGTTCGGCGCAGCACGAACACGGCACCCACGGCGAACAGCAGCGCGCACCATTCGACGACCACGAAGTAGGTCGTCAGCTTGTCAAAGTCGCGCAGCAGGAAAACCAGCAGCACGGCGATGCTCGACTGCACCAGGATGGCCACGTCGGGCGTGAAGCGCGTCGGGTGGTGATGGCCGAGAATCCGGAAGATCAATCCATCCCGCGCCATCGCGTAGGTGGCCCGCGGCTTGACCAGGACGTTGCCGCTGAGCGAGCCGAATACGCTGCCGACGATGCACAGGCCGACGATCGTGCCACCCGTCGGCCCCAGCACTTCGCGCATCACGCGGGCGGCGATACCGGTCTTTTCAAGCGCCATGGCATCCACGGGAACGACGTACAGGTAGGCCACGTTGGCGCCGAGGTACAAAACCACAATCACCAACATGCCGGCCACGATTATGCGTGTCAGCAGACGCTCGGGCGCGACCACCTCACCGGCAACCATGCTGACGCCGATCCAACCGTCGTAAGTCCAGATCACCGAAGCCACCGCCCGGGCCAGGGCCGCGTGGTCCACGGCCGCGCCCGTCGCCTGGGTCAGGTGCGACCACGACCCGTGCGAGAAGCCGAAGGCCGCCAGCAAGATCGCCACCAGGGCCCCGACCTTCACCAGGGTCAGCACCGCACCCAGTGCAGAGCCGGCGCTTGTTCCCAACAGATTGATCACGGTCACGACGACAATCATCCCAACCGCGACGCACGGGACGAACATCGGGGGCAACGTCTGCGGCGATATGTTCAAAGCCGCCAGAAGAAAATCCACGGTCACTGTCGCCAGGGACGCGCTGGCGGCGGGCCCCGTGATCAACGTATACAGCCACCCGAACGCGAACGCGGCGCCGTTGCCGTAAGCCAGTCGCAAGTAGACGTAGATACCGCCCGTGCGCGGCAACATGGAGGCAAGTTCGGCCAGCGTCAGTGCGCCGCACACGCTGATAATCCCGAACAGCGTCCAAAGGCCCAGAATCAGCGTTGGGGACGGAACCAGCGCCGCGATGGTCGGCGGCTTGCGAAAGATGCCGCTGCCAATCGTCAGGCCGACGACCAACGCGATGCCACCCCAAAGGCCAATCACACGATGCAGCTCGCCTGCGGGGGCGGCGCCATCGGGCGCGGTCTTCGTAGCCATCGGGTCAGCCATCTGGAAGCGGCGCAGTCTAGCCGAGATCGATTGTGGTGGGAATGCGCTATCCGGGCGGTGTCGCCCCTACCCCGCTGTTCTTCGCCCCGGCGCGCCGGTAATTGGGTCATTATGCTGGCCGAGAGGAACAACCCATGAGCGACAGAATCTTCAATCGATTTGCGGCGGCGTCACGACGGGGCTTTGTCAAGGGCGCGGGCGTCGCTGCGGCGGCGGGCGCGATGGCCGGACATCTTTTGCGGGCTCCGCGCGCCCGCGGCGCCTCGACCCAGGATGTGTTGCGCGTGGGCCTGGTCGGGTGCGGCGGACGCGGGACGGGCGCCGCGGCGCAGGCCCTGGCGGCCGATAAAAACGTGCAATTGGTCGCCCTGGGCGACGTATTCGCCGACCGCCTGGAAAGCAGCCTGGCGCTTCTGCAGAAGAAGGAAGAAGTCGCGTCCCGCATCGATGTACCCAAGGAACGGCGCTTCGTCGGATTCGACGCCTACAAGGGCGTCATCGACAGCGGCATCGACGTTATCTTGCTGACCACCCCGCCGCACTTCCGTCCCCTGCACATGCAGGCGGCCGTGGACGCGGGCAAGCACGTGTTCGCGGAAAAGCCCGTCGCAGTCGACGCGCCCGGCGTGCGCAAGGTCCTGGCTGCGTGCGCGGACGCGAAGAAGAAGAACCTGTCCGTGCTGTCGGGTCTGTGCTGGCGCTACCACCAACCGCACGTGGAGACCATTCGGCGCGTCCATGACGGCGCAATCGGGGAAATCCGCGCCATCTTCGCCAACGACTTCCGCGGACCCATCTGGGCCAAGCCGCGCAAACCCGGATGGTCGGATATGGAGTACCAGATGCACAACTGGTACTACTTCCCGTGGATTTCGGGCGACTTCAATGTCGAGCAGCACGTGCACCTGCTGGACACCTGTTCGTGGGCGCTCAAGGGTCAGTACCCGGTGAAGGCCTACGGGACGGGCGGGCGCGCCTGGCGCAACGACGCCGAAACCGGAACGATCTATGACCACCACGCGGTCACCTTCGAGTTCGCCAACGGGATGAAGCTGATGTCGCATTGTCGGCAGTACAGCGGCTGCCTCAACAACACCGAGGTCACACTCGTGGGCGTCAAGGGCGAAGCGGCGGTCGTGACCCCCGACCTGCGCATCACCACCGGCAAGCGCACGTGGAAGCCCCGGGAGGACAAATCGGACAAATATCAAAGCGAGCACGACGCGTTGTTCGCCGCCCTTCGCCGGGGCCAGCGGATCGACAACGGCGACTACATGGCCAAAAGCACGCTGATGGGCATCATGGGACGTATGGCCAGCTACACCGGGCAGTTGATCACCTGGGATCAGGCGATGGACTCGAAGGAAGATCTGTCCCCCGCCAAGTACGAATGGGGTGCGCTGCCGCCGCCGGTGATTGCGGTGCCGGGGCCCAAGGCCTAGCCTGATCACAGCCGCCGACATACAGCAGGCGCGCCTGCGCATTGCGGGCCGGATCTATGAAAGTCCGTGTGCGCACAGCGAAACCCTGAGCCGTCTGACGGGTGCGCAGTGTTTTCTGAAGCTGGAAAACCTGCAGATGACCGGCTCGTTCAAAGAGCGCGGGGCGTGTAACAAGCTGACCGCGATGACGGCCGCACAGGTCGCAGCCGGGGTCATCTGCGCCAGCGCCGGCAATCACGCGCAGGGCGTCGCCTACCACGCCGCACGCCTGGGCATCGACGCCACGATCGTGATGCCGGAGGCCGCGCCCCTGAACAAGGTCGAAAACACGCGGGCTTTCGGTGGCACGACGGGCAAGGTGCGGGTCGTCCTTCACGGTGCGAACTTCGACGACGCGAACGAGCAAGCGCTGCGCATCCAGGCCGCCGAGGGACGTACCTTCGTGCATGCCTTCGACGATGATCTGGTGATCGCGGGCCAGGGTACGGTGGGCCTTGAACTCATCGAACAGAACCCGGACCTCGAGGCGGTGGTGGTGGCCATCGGCGGCGGCGGATTGATAGGCGGCATCGCGGTCGCCGTGAAGGCGGCCAACCCCGCCATCAAGGTCTACGGCGTCGAGACCGCGGCGCTGGCCTCGATGAAAGAGGCCGTGCGTCTCGACGGTCCCGTGACCCTGCCCGCCGCGCGCACGATCGCCGAAGGCATCGCGATACGGCGCGCGTCCGACCGCACCTTGGCCCTGACCAAACGCTACGTCGACGACATTGTGCTAGTCGACGAGGAAGAAATCGCCGCCGCGATTCTGACCCTCCTGGAAAAAGAGAAGACCGTTGCGGAAGGGGCTGGCGCGGCGCCGCTGGCGGCCCTGTTGCACGACGGCTTGCCCGCAGTGAAGGGGCGCAAGACGGCGCTTGTCATCGGCGGTGGCAACATCGACGTGAACGTGATCAGCCGCATCATCGAGCGCGGCCTGGCCCGATCGGGGCGGCTCATGCGTCTTGAGGTCAGGATTCCCGATGTCAGTGGCTCGCTGGCCCAGCTGGCGACCGCCGTGGCCGGCACCCGCGCGAACATCATCGAGATCAATCACGAACGCACTTTCGCCGATGCGGGTCTAAGTGAAGTCGTGGTCGAGCTGGTTCTCGAGATGCGCGGCTGGGACCACGGCAACGACCTGATGCGGGCACTGGGTGCCGCCGGATATTCCGCGCAGCTTGTGAAGCCCGGGCCCCGCCACGTGGGCTGAGTCCTTCATCACCGACACCGATCACCCTGAGGCACCGTGAGGCACCGTGAGGCACCGTGAGGCTCGCGCACTCGGTTTCGATCGGATACAGTGTTGTCTGTAAAGAGCACGGTGGCTGAGATTCAATGAAGAAGGCGCGCGTCTTGGTTTTGTTCGACACGGATGGGGAGCCACCGGTGCAACAGGACTTCAAGAAAGAGATCGAATCGGCGGACGAGGCGGAATTCGACGTCGCACGGGCGCTGATCGGGGAAGGCCACCAGGTGCGCATGCTCGGCTTCCGCAACGATCTCGATCAGTTGACGGCCGGTCTGCGCGCTGAACCGACCGACGTCGTGTTCAATTTGGCCGAACGGTTTCGCGGCGACTCGGCGCTCGACTACACCATCGCGGCCGTGCTGGAGATGCTGAACCTGCCCCACACGGGCGCCTCATCCGAAGGACTGATGCTGGCGCGGGACAAGGCACTGACCAAGATGGTGCTGGCCTACCACGGCCTGCGCATCCCCCACTTCATGGTGTGCCACCACGGCGACAAGACCGTGCAACGCCCCAGCGACCTGCGTTTCCCCCTGATCATAAAGCCCCTGGACGAGGACGCCTCCGTGGGGATTTCGCAGGCCTCCGTGGTGCGAGACGATTCGGCCCTGGCCGAGCGAGTGGCCTTCATCCACGACAAATTCCACACCGACGCCATCGTCGAAGAGTTCATCGCAGGACGGGAACTATATGTTGGGGTTTTCGGCAACGATCCCCCGCGCGCCCTGCCGCCCATCGAGATGGTCTTCGGCAACGAGCCGAACGTCGAGAACCGGATCGCCACCTTCAAGGCCAAGTGGAGCGTCAAGTACCGTGAAAGCCGCGGCATCCAGAACATGATCGCCACCGGCCTGTCCAAGGATTTGCAGCAGCGCCTGGCCGACGCAGCCGTGCGCGCCTACAAGGCGGCGGGCCTGCGCGACTACGGTCGCATCGACGTGCGCCTGGCCCATGACGAAGAAATCTACATCGTCGAGGCGAACCCCAATCCTTATTTGGCCGACGGCGAGGACCTGGCCTGGGCCGCTGAAGAAGGCGGCAATCTTTATCCGCAGTTCATCGAGAAGATTGCCGACATGGCCATCGGCCGCGGCAAGAAATCTTCCTCCTAGGGATCGTCACCTGCCAGTCACCATCGATCAGCCGTCTGTCGAACCCAGCGTGCAAGAACGTTACGCCCCGGCGAACCGATGCTTCGGTTGTGGCGTCGCCAACGATCAGGGGCTGCGGCTGCGCAGTTTCCCGGGCACCGCGCTGGATGAGCTAGTCGCGCATTTCCGCCCCGAGGCCCACCACCAGGCATTCGACGGCGTCCTCAACGGCGGGATCATCGGTGCCTTGCTCGACTGTCACAGTAACTGGACGGCGGCCTGCGCCCTGATGCGGGCTGGCCAGTTGCCGGCACCGCCGTGCACGGTGACGGCCGAGTTTCACGTCAAACTCAAGCGCCCGACGCCGCTGCTGACAACCCTTGATCTGCGCGCGTGGCCCGGCGAAATTTCCGACCACCGCGCCACAATCGAGGCCACGCTGTCGGCGGACGGCGTCGTGACCGCCACCTGTCGCGGGGTATTCGTGGCGGTCAAAGAAGGCCACCCCGCTTTTCATCGCTGGTGATCCCTTGTTGTTAGCCGATTTTCTATCTTTGGTTCGTATTCCCCTGGGCGTGTTCTTCCTGGCCCTGGTCGATAGCCCGCCGTGGGCCCTGGGGATTTTGGCAACGGCCGCGCTGACGGACGTGCTGGACGGCTGGGCCGCGCGCCGGCAGGCCGAGCAAAGTCTGATACCAAACACCCGTGGCGAATGGTTGGACCCCTTGTGCGACAAGATCTTCCTGACCTTCGTGCTGCTGGCCATCTACACGGCTCGCCAACCGCCCGTGTCGCTGCTGCTGATGACCATGTCGCGCGACATTCTTCAGGTGGTTGCCCTCATCATCTACAAGTCGGTGGCGTCGCTGCGACGCCTTCGCTACAACTACAAGGCCCATCCGATCGGGAAGGCGGCGACGGTGGCCCAGTTCTGCGCGGCGGGCGCGTTGCTTATGGGTCACCCCGCTGGCCGGCCGCTCGCCATCACGGCCGCCGCGCTTGGCATGATGGCCTTCGCGATCTACGTCAGCCGGATGATAGCCCTCGCCCGCATGGCCTATTAGCCCGGCCGACGCGCGACCTACTTGCCCGCGAACAACTGCGGCGCGACCTCGGCCAGGTAGTCGCGCCAAACCAGCCACGAATGCACGCCCTCGGTCAGATGCCAGATTAGCGGCACACCCTTTTCCTTCAGGGTGGCGACCAGCGCCTCGTTGCGTTTCAACAAGAAATCATCCTTGCCGCACCCAAGCCACAGCCAGCGCAGTTTCTTCGCGACGGCCTTCGGATCGGCCAAGGCGGCGCCCAGGGTCGCATCGGTGGGCGGCGCGCTGCTGAAGCCCCCGACCCAGGCGAACAGTTCCGGGTGCGTGAGACCGATGGTCAATGACTGCTGGCCGCCCATCGACAGGCCGATGACAGCCCGCGTATCGGCGGTCTTCTTCACGCGGTAGTTGGCTTCAATGAAGGGCATGACGTCACTCAAAACATCACGGGCGAAAACGTCCGTATTGGATCCCGCTGCGTCGGGCGCAGGCGCGGCATCCGGGGCGACCGGGTGACCATCCGGCATCACCACGACCATCGGACGGGCCTTGCCCTGGGCGATCAGGTTGTCCAGGATGAACGGCGCGCGTCCATCCACGGTCCAGGTCGCATCGTTGTCGCCCGAACCGTGAAACAGGTACAGCGTCGGATAGGCGCCGGCGCCCTTCTTGTCGTATCCGGGCGGCGTATACACATGCAGGCGACGTACCTGCCCGACGGCCTTCGAACGATAGTGATGAATCCTGACGGCGCCATGGGGCACGTCCTGAAACTCGGTCAGGCGCGCAGGCGTGCCACGCACTTCCAGCAGACTCGGTGGGGGCTGCAGGCGCTGTGGCTTGACGACGGGATTACCGGGATCGGGCAAGGCGCGCCCATCGATGCTTAAGCTGTATTCGTAGACGCCGGGCTCGACGGGGCCGACGGTCGCGCTCCACAGGCCGTCGGCATCCTTGGTCAGCGCGGTCTTGTCCTTGCCCCACTGGCCGCTGACCAGGATCTGCTTGGCGTCGGGTGCGCGCATGCGGAACGTGACGTGGCGATCATCGCTGACCAACGGTGACGACGGTGTCGGCCCACCCCGACGGACAACAGGTGGGGCCGGCGGCGCATCGGCCGCCTCGACACGCAGCGCGCCCCACAGCCCCAGAGTGCCCAGCATCGCAAACCGGAATCGCTTCATGCGGCCATTGTCCACGGTTCGGCCGAACCGGGTGCTAAAATCTTTGCGATGTCAGACCTCGTCCGCCGCGCCTTCTCGGTTGCGGTGTTTTGCCGGAACCACGGCGAGGTGCTGCTGATCCGTCACAAGCGACTGGCCACCTGGCTGCCCATCGGCGGCGAGATCGAACCAGGCGAAACGCCCCTCGAGGCGGCCCGACGAGAGCTACAGGAGGAAACCGGTCTCGAAGGAATTTTTCCGACTGGCCTCGGCGTCGACGGAACGCCCGCGGGTCTCATCGGTTACGAGGAACACGCCGCCGGCAGCAAGGGGCTGCACATGAACTTCGCCTTCGTCGCGGATGTTTCGTCGCGAATCTTGGCCCCCTGCGATGAATACAGCGGCGTCCTGTGGGTCAAGGACGCGACCTGTGTGGACTGCCCGCCGAACGTCCGCCAGCTGGTGTCGCTGGCGCTGAACGGGCGCTTCTAGGCTATGCTTCCGCACCGACGGACATGAGCGACTTTCAGTTCCAGGACGTGCTGCCGCTGGGCCCGGACGAGACCCCGTATCGCCTGGTCACAACGGACCACGTCTCGACCTTTACGGCGGCGGGGAAGACCTTCGTTCAGATTGAACCTGCGGCATTGACGTTGCTGGCGCGTCTGGCGATGCGCGATATCGCCCATCTTTTGCGGCCCGGACACCTGGCCCAGCTGGCCGGCATCCTGCAAGATCCGGAGGCTTCGCCCAACGATCGCTTCGTCGCGCTCGAACTTCTGAAAAACGCGAACATTGCGGCGGGCGGCGTCTTGCCATCGTGCCAGGACACCGGCACGGCCGTCGTTATGGGCAAAAAGGGCCAGTACGTCTTCACGGGTGGCGGCGACGAAGAAGCCATCGCGCGCGGCATTCACGAAACGTACACGACGGCCAACCTGCGCTACTCGCAACTGGCGCCGCTCGACATGTACCGCGAGGCCAATACGGGCAACAACCTGCCCGCACAGATCGAGCTTTACGCCACCGACGGAGACGCCTACAAATTTCTGTTCCTTGCCAAAGGAGGCGGGTCCGCCAACAAAAGTTACCTGTACCAGGAAACGAAGGCACTGCTGAACCCGCAAAGCTTACTCGGCTTCATCGAAGCCAAGATGCGCTCACTGGGAACTGCGGCGTGCCCGCCCTACCACCTGGCCATCGTGATTGGCGGCACCTCGGCCGAGCACACACTCAAGGTGGCCAAGTTGGCCTCGGCGCGCTACCTCGACAGCTTGCCGCCCGACGGCAACAATCTCGGTCGTGGGTTTCGCGATCGCGAACTTGAAACCAAAGTTTTGGCGCTGGCCCAACGTACGGGCATCGGAGCGCAGTTCGGCGGCAAGTACTTCTGTCATGACGTGCGCATCATCCGCCTGCCCCGCCACGGAGCCTCATGCCCGGTGGCCATCGCCGTCTCCTGTTCGGCTGATCGCCAGGCACTGGGGAAGATCACCCGCGACGGGGTCTTCCTGGAACAGCTCGAAACGGATCCAGCCAAGTACCTGCCCGACACCGCCGACACCGAGCTTGGGGTTGACGTCGTCCGCATCGATCTGGCCCGCCCGATGAGCGAAATCCGAGCGACGCTTTCCAAGTACCCCGTCAAGACCCGCCTGTCCCTTACCGGTCCGATGATCGTCGCGCGCGACATTGCCCACGCGAAGATCAAAGAAGCCCTCGATCGCGGCGAGCCCATGCCCGCGTATATGAAGGACTTCATGGTGTACTACGCCGGCCCCGCGAAGACGCCCGCAGGCTACGCGTCGGGCTCGTTCGGCCCCACGACCGCGGGACGCATGGACGGGTACGTCGATCTGTTTCAGTCCCACGGCGGCAGCCAGGTCATGCTTGCCAAAGGCAATCGTTCAGCCGTCGTCACGGCCGCGTGCAAGAAGCACGGTGGTTTTTACCTGGGCTCGATCGGCGGCCCCGCGGCCCGGCTGGCCAAGGACTGCATCAAGAAGGTCGAGGTTCTCGAATTCGCGGAACTTGGCATGGAGGCCGTGTGGAAGATCGATGTCGTCGACTTTCCCGCCTTCATCGTCGTCGACGACAAGGGGAACGACTTCTTCGCCGGCATCAACGGGCCGTCCGATCCCAACCTGAAAGTGTTGGCCTGATTCGCCCGGGTTCATGACGCCCACCCGGACGATTTTTTTCCTGTGTTCGGGCAACTACTACCGCAGTCGCTTCGCGGAAATTCTGTTCAACGATCTGGCCGCGCGGGCCACGCTGCCGTGGCGGGCGGATTCGGCCGGTCTGCAACCGAACTGCCGCGCGCGCAATCCGGGGCCGATATCACCCCACGCTGTAGCGGGCCTTGTCGCGGCTGGCATCACCCTACCCCAGCGGCCCCGTTATCCCCGCGACGCGACAGACGCCGACTTCCAGACGGCCGGGCTGGCGATTGCGCTCAAGGAATCCGAACACCGCCCCCTGATGCAGCAGCGATTCCCGCACTGGGCGAACAGCATTCGTTACTGGAACGTCGATGACGTGCAGGATGCGTCCCCCGACCGCGCGTTGCCCGAGCTAGCGCGCCTGGTGCGATCACTGGTCAGGGAAATCCATTTGGTTTGATGACGGTGACACCCGGCGTACCCTGATTGGGAAAGGGGGGCAATCGCCGATGCCATCAACGCGCCTCGTCATCACCCTGGGCAGCCTTATTCTGATGGTCGGCTGTCAAAAGCTGGCGGCCGTCGACGAGGCGTCCCTGGCGGACGCGGGGGGTGCCGGCCCGGCTGCCAGCGGACCCGGCAAGGACGCGGGCGCCACGAACGCGGGTGCGGACGCGGGCGACAGCACCGCAACGGCCAGCACCGCAACGGGCAGCACCGCAACGGCAACGAAGGACGCGGGCGTCCCTGCACCGGACACCGCTGCGGGCGATACGCGGACCATCAGCCCTGACGGGCAGGTAGCGGACGCCGCACCCCGCCCCATCGACGCCGTCGTTTCCGACGTCGCGACATCGACCGATCCCGAACCGCCGCGCCTGGCTGGCATGACCCGCCTGCACAATGCCGTGCGCGCACAGATCCCCGTTCCGCCCCTGACCTGGGATCCCAACCTGGCCGCGATCGCCCAGGCGTACGCGGAAAAGTGCGTGTACCAACACAGCCATGCACCCAACCTGGGCGAAAATATCGCCGCCAATTTCCCGACCAACCGCCCCGTGTCCGAGCCCTTCAAGCTGTGGGCGGACGAGAAGGCCGATTACGACTACGCGACCAACACCTGCAAGGGCATGCAGTGCGGGCACTACACACAGATTGTCTGGAAGACGACCAAGGCCGTCGGCTGTGGTGTCGCCGTGTGCACCGCGAACTGGCCATTTGCCGGCAAGGCCATGCCGACCTGGGAGTTCTGGGTGTGCAATTTCTCGCCGCCCGGCAACTACATCGGCCAGCGCCCCTACTAGTTACTAGCGCACGACCGACAGCGAGCCGCCGACGCTGCCGTCATCCTCGGCACGTTGGCCCGCTCCCCGCGCGCCCCGGTGAATCGGATCGGCGCCGATCGTGCCCTGCAGTTCCAGCAGATAACCGCGCGACTTCACCCGGTCCAGTTGCGCGCGCGCGTACGCCAGGCGGCCCGGAATGGCCAGGCGCTCGGCCTCATCGCGGTGGCTCGACAGTGCCAGAAACTCGGTCACCTCGCGCACGTTGGCCTGCCAGAAGGCGATGTCTCGACTCCGCTTGACCTCCAGCCGGTCCCGGTACCACTGGCTGGACAACAGGGACTCGCGCGTGAACAAGTTTCGCAGCTCGGAATCCCCCACGCCCCGCCCCTGCCAGTGACCGTGGGCCATGATGTGCAGCAGCGCCTGCAAAGGCGGACACGCGTCGTCGATGCTGCCGTCCTGAAAGTACGCCAGGGCCCCGCGCTGGTGCGCCTCGACGATGTTGCGGACACCGTCGACGAACACCGCCAGATCCTGCATCTCGGGTTTGAGGATGTCGTCGGTGAACACCGCGGTAGGATTGTCGAAAATGCGCCCCAGGTAGGTCCGCACGAACTTGCCCGTGATGCGATAGCCCAGGCGACTGGCCAGCACCGGCGCCCCGTCGTGCTGGAAGTCGTCGACTTTGTCCAGGTGTCCGTGCGCGATCAGGCGCGCGGGATCGCGTTCCTCGGGACTGAGGCGACACCAAAGCTCGGGAATCAGCAGGCTGACGTCGTGATCAACCCGGTGCTTGGGCCCGATCCATCCGGCCGCCGTCGAAAAACCGCCGTAGCCACACAGCAACAGCGACACCAGCAGATTGTTCAGATCAGCGGTCGCGCACAGGGCGTTGAAGGGCCCCTTGGTCAGGGCACCCTCGGATCCCGCACCCGTCGTGCTAGGCGACTTGCCCGTCAGCGACGATATGTAGTCCATGAACAGCTCGGGCAATTCCTGGTAGTGAATCGGGTTGTAGACACACAGGGGTCGAATACCAGGCTCAGGCGGGTTGTTCCGTCGCCCGGACAGCACGCTGTGGACGGCGAAGATCACCGCACGATGCGCCGGTAGCCGCCGTTGCAGGCGCGCGCCCAATTCGGCCAGGTAACGATCACGGGGTCGCGAGACATCCGGCCGGATCTGTAGGTAACGCGGATTCTGACTGGGCTTGCCGCCGACCAGACGCGGGCTGGCCGAACAGATGGCGTAACCGTCGGTGCGCTCGGCCGCTCGCAACAGCTGCTGTTGCATGGGCCGCGTGAACGCGTCGAAGACCGAGGCGTGTTCGATGATGTCCTGGGCGTCCGCCGGCCGCAGGGGCTGAAAATTCGATGCGAACAGCCCGGGGTCGGACATATCCGCCTCGGTCTGCCGATCGAAACCGGGCTCGATCGCGTCGTCGGGACGCTGGAACAAGCGCCATTCGCAGTTTTCGACCAACTTCACGCTGGCGTGACCATCGTAGGACCTGGGCAGGCCAAAAAGCTTGGCCGCCGAAACAACGACGGACGCGCTGATGTCGTCCTCCATCTGGACCTTGTCGGCCGACACGAAATCCTGCCGCAACTTGAATGTGCGCCAACCGCCCTGCGGCTCCTGGCCGACGCGCAGGTAACTGCCGACCAGCTTACGGCCTTCGTACTTCAGCTCGTGCCCGGGCGCGCCGTTGATGGCGTCCACGCTGAAGGATTCGCGCCAGTGGCCGCTGCCCTGCTTGTAGAAGCGCTTGATGATGTAAACAATCGCGCGGATGTGATTGGGGATGCCGCGCAGCCAGGTGTTGTACGCGGGCACGAAATCAAGGTCGCTGGGCGTCAGCAGTTTGATGACCGAACCCAGGGATCGCTTGGGCGACAGCACCGGCCGCGACGGCCCCGTTCCATTGCGCCGCCCCGGTAGAAACCGATCGCTGTAGTCGCGGCTGAAGATCTCGTCGACCAGGGCCATGTCCCGCTCGAAGTCGTTGACGTAAATGGGCCCGTAAAGAACCGCGTCGATCAGGCTCTTGCTGATCTCCGATTTACCGCCGCCCGACACCGTGCACGGCTTGTGGCAGAAGGTCCCCTCGGGCGACGTTTCGACCAGACGCCAGCTGGGCGCAGCCGGGTGCTTCTCCATGCGCCGCTTGTGACCGCTTGGGTAGACATAGACATGGCCCGGCAGCAGGCGCAGATGTTGTTCCTCGCCCTTGCTCAGCCAGCGAATGTCCTGCTTGTGCAGATCGATCTCGGCCTCCTCGGGCAGGTAATGAACCGACGGGTACCGACGGTCCGTCCCGTAGCCCGATGGATGCACCTCGATGGCATCGCCCAGCAAGGTGCTGACCTCGGCAAAACGATGTCCCCCGGCCAGCAACCGTGAATCCGGCACGAACCGGTCACCAATGCTCCACGTAGAAAACGCCAGCGCCCCACCCGCATGCTCCTCCTCGGCCAGCCCGAACAGGTTGGCCGAAAACCCGATCTGCGTCTTGACCTCTTTTTTGCAGTAGCCGAAGTAATTGTCGGCCAGGATCGTCACCATCACACCGTCGATGTCGCGCGCCGTGATCTTGAAGGGTCGGCCTTCGTTATAAAGTTCGTCCTCGCGGCTCCAGCACATGCCGCTCGCCTTCTGCGCCGCCGTGGCCTCGCTGATCGGGGGCAGGCCCATGTCCTTCTTGCGCATCCGCGTCAGGTGCGGCGCCAGAACGACGCAGCCCGTGTGGCCGGTCCAGCTGTCGATATCGAGACCGGCGTCGTTTTCCGGCAGATACGGATCGCCCGCGTTGGCGAAAATGCTTTCAACAAAGTCCAGGTTCGAAACCAGGCTGGCGGGCGCAAAAAACCGCACCTCCATCCGCTTTTCCGTCGAGACACCGGGCACGGCTGGACAAACCAACGGGCGCAACAACAGCGACGCCGTGGTGTGAACCGGGGGATCCCAGCCCTCGGAAAACGGCAGACGCAACAGATCCGGCGGCGGATTCAAGGCCTCGCGCAGCAGCAAGGCGTAAGTTCGCAACGGTACGGCGACCTTGTCCGCCGGAATCGGCAGACCGCCCTCGGCGACGTGGAAGACACCCTGGGTGGTGCGTCGATCGTTCGACGGGTTGTGCAGGACCCCGTTCGCGGTGCGAAAGCTGCTGACATATTCGTTGTGATAGACGTCGGCGCCGCTGGGAAACGACAGCTCGCGCGCCAGGCCGTGACGGTCGAGAATGAAGGTGGACGGTGGCAGGCGCACCTTGTGCGGCAGATTCAAACTGGCGAATTGTTTGTCGAGAAATGCCTGGATGCGGCGGTCCGCCGGATTCAGGTGGTCGCTCAACAGGCGGCTTTGCTCGCGGTAGCGCGCAAACAGATCTCGTCCCAGCTGCAACACATCCTGGTATTCAGCCTCGTCGGGAATGCGAAAGCCAAGTGCCGCCAGCTTCAAGACGATCGAACGAATCATCCGGGCGCGATCGGGGACCATCGCCCGACCATCCATCGTCAAACCAATGCGTCGCTCAAGATCCATGTGTGGTGCCGTTGGTATTCGCATGGGTGGGCAGCGACGACAAGTTCGGATTCAACGCGCTGGTCCGTGCTGCCATTGCTGGAATGATTCGTTGAGTTTTTTTTGCAGGTTCGTCATCCCGTGGGACAGTGCCTACATGTCAGCACGGACCTCGTCGGCGGCGTTATCTTCCGAAGTTTTCAGCTCACTGGAACAGACCTTCTTCGAAACCGCGCAGGCCAAGACCGACGCGGCGGACCCAGTGTTCATCGACCCGCCCCAAGCCCACGGGCGCGGCAGTCGACGCGTGCTGACCACGATGACAGGGGTCGCCGGGCTGTGCGCGGTCTTTGTGACGATTGGCCTGACGACCGGCGGCTGGTCCTGGCGGGTGCGCGACAAGGGCCCCGTTGCCTCGCCGCCAGCGCTCGCCTCGATCACCTTCGGTCCGCCCGTCATGGCATCGCCGCGGCCCTCGCACCACGCGGCGTCACACGCCGTGGCGAAGAAAGCCACCCCCGTAAGAATCCAGATGCGTCCCCACGGCAAGCTGGCGATGGCCGGCCGGGCCCACCTCGCCAGACTTCACACGCGCCACCACGCGCACCGCGCCCGCGGCTGATTCCTTTAGATGCGCAGGAAGATCTTGCGCCGGTACATCCACAGGCAGACCAGCCACAGCACGGCAAGCACGGTCGCCCTTTCCAGCATGGCGACGAAGGGATGGCCGAAAATCTTGAAGATGTCCTGTGAGATATGGGTCTTCAAGGTGAAGACGATGAAGCCGGAAATCAGGTGCACAAGGCAATACATCGCGATCGAGTTCATGCCCACGACCAGCAGGGGCGACGTCCAGCCCTTGCGACCTTTGACGTCAATAACCGCGTAAAAGGTCCCCAGGAACACGCAGGTCCAGCCCGTACTGAAGATGGCCCAGGCCGGCGTCCAGATCCGCTTCACCGACGGGCACAGGCCGGTGATGTCGAAAATGAATCCCACGACCAGCCCGACCACCCCGGCTGTGCACAGCGTGCGGGCGATCTTCATCGACGGCGCCCCGCTGCGCACCAGGCCAGCCACCAGCATGCCGAAGATCATGGTCGCCAACGATGGGACGAAACTTAGTGTCAGGTAGCCGCCATCGTTGACGACATAAGGCCGCGTGCGTGGAAACAGGTTCAAGAACCACTGATCGAAATGGGCCCCGATGTTGCTGTGCTTGTCCCAGTGCTGGGCGAAGCCGTGCAGGCGGTAGGACCAGTCCGCCGGTACGCCCAGCGCCACCGTGTCCATGCCCGCCGGAGGCAAGGGGTAAAGGGCAAAGGCGGCCCACACGCCCAGCAGGATGACCCCGGCGGCCACGGCCTGCGTGCGCGGCCTGGTCCAGGCCAGCAGGAACAAGAACGGGTAACCAAGGCCAATCTGCGACAGCACATCCTCGAAGGTCCAGTTGGTCAGCGGGCGCCCCACCGACCGCAGGAAAACCCCCAGCAGAACCAGCGTCAACGACCGAACCAGTGCGTGGCGCAGAAGCCGACTGAATGAATCCCCCTTGGCGCGCCGGCTTGCCAGGGAATACGGCATGGCGACACCCACCATGAACATGAACGACGGCTGGATGAGATCCCACACGGCGCAGCCGCGCCAGGGGGCGTGGTCCGTCTGGTAGGCCAGGAACCGCCAAAAGCCACTGCCCGGGAAAAATCGCGCGGCCGGACCAAAACCCAAACCCTCGGACGCCATCAACAACATCGCGAAGCCCCGGTACGCGTCGAGTGACGTCAGACGGGCGACAGGCGACGGTGCAGAATCGGTGGACATACAGGCACGCTCCCAGGACAGAATACTGCGGTCGCTACCTCGCAGTCGCATCGAAACGGGAAAAGCGCATTTCCCGCCGGGTGATGGTGCGCACCAACTGCGACACAGGCGCCGCGGTCCTCGGTGTATTCTACTTGCGTCAGTCTTGCGATCGCCAACTGCGTTCTTTTGTCTGGGTGTGCTGGTGGCCGGCAGCGGGTGCGGAACATCCCCCGCCACGCCCTCCGTCGCGGCCGTGATCAACGTGGGGACAAAGTTGGAAAACCGCGTTCCTTTCGGCCCCGACGAGCGCGCCGCCGAGTTGTCCGAGCTGTGCGAGGTGCTGCGCGACAGCTACGCCCATCTGGAGACCAAACGCGCGCAATGGGGTCTCGATCTGGGCGAACTGTGCCCACGCACCACCGCCGCGATTCGCCAGGCCGACACCTGGGATCGCTACGAGCGCGTGATGGTCGCGTTCGTCAGCGAGTTTCACGATGCCCACGTGGCGTGGCGCCGAGCGCGCGGACCGTCCGAGGTGCGCCGGCGCATCGTGCGACTGGGCCTTGAAACGCGCTTTGTCGCGGACGCATTGGTCGTCTCGGACGTGTGGCCAGGCTCGGGCGCCGAGCGCGCTGGTCTGCGCAGGGGTGACCGCATCGCCGCCATCGACGGCCGCACCGTCGACGAAAAGTTGGGCGCCCGCAGCGAGCTGCGCAGTTGGTCGCGAAGCGAGGCCGCCCGGTACGACTTCGCCGAGGAGTGGCCGGCCGGGCGGGTCGAGGCAGACCACCCGCCACCCACGCGCCGGCTGACCCGCGAGGCGGCCGATGGTGCCTACGAGACACTGGTCGTCGAGCCGGAAACCGCACCACGTGCGGGACGTGACACGCGGGCCGTATCCGTCGGTCGGCGCGGCAGCGCGACGATCTTGAAGATCGCAACCCTCGCCGGGGCGGTGGCAGACATTGACAGGCTCCTCGACGAAATCGCGCCCGCGTTCACCGCGGATCCGGGACCGATGGTCATCGACCTGCGCGGCAACCCGGGCGGCCACGACAAGGCGGCGCGCGCGGTGGCGTCCAGGCTGATCTCGCAACCGATCACCGGCGGTGCGGTGCGCGTGCGTCTGTCCGCCCGGGCCCGTGCGGAACACCCCGAGTGGCGATCCCTCGCGGACGATCCCGCCCGCCCCGGCTGGTCGTTGCCGCAACCGGTGACGGCGCTGCCCGCTGGCAAACACCTGACGGCCACCAGCATCACGGGCTTGATCGACGCCGGCTGTCGCAGCTCGTGCGAGGCCCTGGCGTTGCTGCTGCGGGCGATGGGCGCGCGGCTCGTGGGTGAACGGACGGGCGGTTCAAGCGGCGCCCCCTTCACCTTCACCCTGCCCCGCAGCGGTGCGCGAGTGACCGTTTCAGCCTGGGCGATGTTCGACAGAGAAGGTCGTCCGATTGAGGGCCTCGGCGTCGCCCCCGACGAGACTTTCGCCCCGACCATCGCCGATATCAGCGCCGGTCGGGACACGGCACTCGAACGCGCACTTGCCACTCGGCGCTGAGCTACGGCGTCGGATCGAAGGACAGGGAAATCGTCTCGCCAGCGCGCGCGGTGATGGTCTGCTCACGCACGAAGTGCAGCGCGGGATTCTCGACGCGCAACTGATGGCGCCCCGCACGGATTTCGAAATCCCCGACGTCGTCGCCCAGCTTCTGACCGTCGAGATACACCGCCACCCAGCTTCCGGGCGCGCGGATCTCCAGGTGCGCCTGCCGGGCCCGCCGGGCGCCCGCCTTCGCTTCCGGTACCAGCGAATCGTCGGCAGGTCTTGCCGCCGCAGGGGCAGGCGGGGCCTCGACCGTCTCCTGGTGTCGCGGGGCCACCGCCGGCACAGCCTGCTGCGCGGTCGCAGGCTTCTGGAACAACCGGCCCTGCAAAAGCGCCCAGGCCGCCACCACCAGCACCAGGCTGCCCGCAACAATGTTTCGGACCAGGCGGCGACGGGAGACCCGTGCATCCCCCAGCGCCAGCTCGGGCAGCAGCGTTCCCACGGTCACCGACGCCTGCGTCGAAAAGACGATCTCGTCGCCCGACCGATCAGCGGGATCGGCGACATTCGACACCATCCGCGCCAGCACCTGCGCCGGCGGCTCACCCCCACGCAAAACCTCGGACGCCAGCGATGGCATGAGCGCCGTCTGCACCAGCGCCGCCGTGGCAAACCGGTCCCCGGGCGCCGGCGCCAGCAGCTTGCGGACCACAGTGGCGATGTCGTCGGGCACCCCGGGCAGGGGCGGTACGACCACGGGCACGCGGGCGGCCTCCAGCTTGTCCTCGGTCCGCAGGGGACGTCCGACCAGAATCTCGGCCAGAACCAATCCCAGGCTGTACAGATCACTGCGCGCATCGGGATCGGCGCCGCTGGCATCCTCGGGCGCCATATAGGCCGGCGTCCCGGCGACGCTACCGGCTGCGGTGATCGCGCGCGCGATCCCGAAATCCGTCAGGCGAACTTCGCCCAGCCGCGACAAAAGAATGTTCCGCGGCGTCACATCCCGGTGCAGAATGCCCGACGGCTGCCCCGTCGCGTCGGTCCTCTGGTGGGCATAGGCAAGAGCCTTGCAAACCTCCGCCACGACATAGACGGCCACCAGGGCGGGAATCGTCTCGCCCCGCTCGCGAAACGTGGCAAGCAGCGCCGACAGGTCACAACCGTCGATCCATTCCATGACCAGGAACGGTCCATTTTCGTCTCGCCCGAAATCGAACACGGGCACCATGTTGGCGTGCTGCAACGCCAACACCGTGCGCGCCTCTTCCATGAAGCGCTGGATGGCGCGCGGATCCGACGACCGCGCAGGCAACGGGCGCTTGATACAAACCTGCTTGGCGATTCCCCCCGGCCCCACGGCGCGCGCCAGGAAGACCTCGGCCATGCCACCCCGGGCGATGCTTCTGACCACCTCGTATCGCCCGATCCGGTCGCCGGCCGGCTGGGGATCACCACTCATTAGCGGCGATCATAGTTGACGCCCGGGACCGTCGGGAGACAATTCGTCCTCATGCCCGGTAATTGCGGCCTGGTACTTCGACTAGCCGCACTGCTTGCGTTCCCGTCGGCGGCCCTGGCCCAAGGAACGGTTCAACCCATCTTTGTGCGGCTGCCCGGCGTGCCGGTGGACGACGCCGCGCTGAACACGTTGCGGGCCGAAAGTGGCCGTTTCGCCTGGCGCCCCGTGCACCCCGTGGATTTCGCCGGCCCGCCCGCGTACCACACTGCCGCAACCCTGGAAACCGCCTTGCGCGAGCTGGGCGCGCTACACCTGCAGGACACCCTGCGGGATCTCGACGCCGCCGCGGCCGAAGCCGCAGCAACCGGCGGCGCCGGCCTGACGAATCCACAGTTGGGCGACATCTACCTTTATCGGGCCATCGCGCGACAGAAGGTCGACCCCACCGACGGCGGGCGCGCTTGGGACGACTACGTGCGTGCCGCCACAGTCAACCCCGAACGCGTTCTGGATCCCGGACGTGTGCCACCCGCCGCCCTCGATGCGTGGAACCGCGCAACCGTGGCCGTCCAGCGCCGCGCGCGCGGCTCGGTGATCATCCAAGGGCCGCCTGCTGCGACGATCTCTGTGGATGCAAGGCCGCCCGTGCATTCGCCCGCGCTGTTTGCCGGGTTGCCGTACGGCGAACATCTGGTTCGCGTCGAGGAGCCGGGGCACTGGCCGTGGGTGACCACCCTGCCCCTGACCGCCGCCACACTGGAAATAGAGGTCCCCGCCCGGCCCGAGCTATCGCTCGACGACGCAGCGGCAGCGGGCGTCGCGAAACACGCCGGGGCCGCCTTCGCCCTGGTGGCGCAACCGCGCCCGGGCGGCACGGAATCTCTTCTTGAGCTGCGACTCGTCGAGACCGGCACGGCTCTTCGACGCTCGACCGTCGTGGTCGTTCTTTCCGCGCCCGGCGCGCTGCAGGCGGCGCTCGGCCGCGTGCAAAAACAGGCGCAGAGCAACCCGGCCGACCACCCTGGCCAGGCTCCTGACGCTGCACGATTGCTTCTCGACACAAAGGTCCCCCTCGACGCCGCAAATCGCGCCGACGCCGGCACGCAACGGCGGCGCACCTGGGTGCTGGTGGCAGCGGCCGTGGCGGTCGCCGCGGCGGCTGGTGTCGTCGCCGCGGTGGTCGGGCGGGACCGGAATCCCCATTCGATCTTTTCCGTCAGCGCTGATCCGACGGGCCTCGGCAGATGAAGCGCGACTCGCTGGCAGCACTCACTTGCCTGGCGTTTACGGCCTGCGGTTCATCACCGGACGTCTGGACGTTGGAACTGCGCAGCGCACCCGACCCTTTGCTGCGCGCCGACATCGACACCTTTGCCCTGTCGGTGCTGGACGCGACCGGCCGCCCTCTGCTTTACCGCCGCTTCGGCAAGGACAGCCCGTCGCTGCGCCTCGACGACGTCGCGCGCGGCGCCCAGCTGACCTTCCTGCTGGAGGGTCTGTTCATGGGGGCGGCGCTGGTCCGGGGACAAAGCTGCCCGACGGACGTGCTGCCGACCCAGTCACCCACCTCGGTGTCGCTGTTCGTCAGCCGCATCGGATCGTTTTCTCGCCTCGCCGGCACGGCCGAGCCAACCCGGCGCGCACCCGTGGTTTTCGCCCGCCCTGATGGCGCTGTCGTGGTGGCGGGGGGATCCAACTCCGCGGGCGAGGCCCTTGCGACTGCGGAAATCTACGATCCCACCAGGGGCACCTGGTCACCCGACAAGTCGCTGCGGTCGGCCCGCCTCGGCGCCGAATCGGCGGGGCTGCCCACCGGCCAGGCGATCGTCGTGGGCGGCGCCGATGCCCAGGGCAGCCCCTTGCCGGGCGTTGAAACCTATCAGGCGGGCCAGGGTTTCCGTGCGGTGCCCGATTCCGTCGGCGTGGCAGGCATCGGGCTGCGCGCGACGGCGCTTCCCGACGGTCGCGTCTTGATTTCGGGCGGTGGCCTCGCCGATGGCGCAGCCCGTGCCAACGTGGTGGTGTTTCAGAACGCGACCGTCCGCGAGGAAGGGACGCTGTCCACCGGCCGTCGCTGGCATACGATGTCTGTGGTGGGCACGCGCGCGTTCACCGGCGTGTTCGTGATCGGCGGCGACGGGGGCGACGGGCAACCGGTCACCGGAGACATCGAGGTCATCAACCCGCGTGCTGCCACAAATCAGATCTTCTTCGGCGGCAGCGTCGGCCGCCTGGTGACCGCGCGCGCCCAGCACACGGCGACGGTCCTGACCACGGGCGAGATCCTGATCGTCG
>JANXXE010000134.1 GCA_025350815.1 Myxococcales bacterium
GTGGGGGCGGGGTGTGGGTTTTGGCGGCGTAAGTGCCTGCTCGGCCGGCCGCGGCCGATGCCAAGGGGCGCCCGAGCGCGTGGCCGCGTAGCGGCCGCATCAGCGCGTCCGCCAAAAGCCACACCCCGTCCCCTCCACCCGACCGTGATCAACGCGAGCGGAGCCAACCCGAGAGGTCAGTCGGTGGCGGCGGCCATCTGGTGCAAACGGATGCGGTGGTGCATCCACACGCCCGAGAACGCGATGAACAGGCTCATGAAGGCCCACGCGGCATCGGGGGCGCCCTGGGCGATCGACACCGCCAGGCCCATGACTGCGGCGGCCGACCAGATGATCTTCAGGTTCAGCATGGCCAAGAAGACCTCGACGCTGGCGTTACGGCCCAGCAGGGACTGCGTGCCGATCCCCAGCAAGGCCGCCGCGACCAGCCGGGCGGATGTGGGATCAATGGTCTTCCAGCCCAGCGTCCCGAGAAACGCCTGCGGCATCAACATCAAGGGAACCGCGAAGATCACATCGACGACGAAGTGGGCGATGAACCAGCGGCGCAACGACGGGGGGACATCCATGGCGGCCATCTTGGGGGGGCCGCCGGCAAATGCAAAACCGGTTAAAGTAGCGGCGTGGGTGCACTAGAACGGAATGGGCCCGGTGTCAGGTTGATGTTGCTGGTTGCTGTACTGACGGTCGGTTGCAAGGCGGCCGGGCCGGCGCTGAACGGCGGCGGCGCGGTCAACGGCGATGCCGCGTACGAGGCGCCGCCCCGACGGATGGTCGACGACACGGATGCGATTGTGGGAGGCGGCCCCGATTCTGTTACGCCGGTCGCGACAACGCCGCCCACCGACGGGGCGGCCGCAAGTCAGAAGGACGCCCCTTCGCCCGACGTGCGCAGCGTCGACGTTGCGCAACCTGACGCCGGCAACGGTTCGTGCTCATTGCTCAAGCAGGACTGTCCAGGCCGCGCGGGCTGTTACCGGGTTGCGGGTGGTCGGACCGAATGCGCGCCGTCGACTCTGGCAGGTCAGGCCGGGGGCTCGTGCACGAAGGATTCAGACTGCGCGCCCGGGTTGCTGTGTCCGAACTTCCTGTGTCAGGGGGTCTGCTCGACGGAGACACCCGCATGCGGGGGGCGCCTGATGTGTCGCACCCTGTCCGGCTATACGCCCGCGGGCGTTTGCGATCTGTGACGCGTACGGATTGATAATTGGGGACACCCCCTAGTGTGGCGGCGCGGGTGCTTTTTCCAGGGCGCGCACCAGCGCCACCGCGTTCACGTAGCCCAGGCCCAGCGCCAGGCCGTGCTCAAGCAGGGGTTCGGCCTCGATGAACTTGCGCGGCAGGTATCCCGTTTTGTCCAGCCGCGGGTGCATCGAAAATATGGCCAGGCAGGCAGAGGCGTCCGACGCCGGCGATAGATCCCAGCCCATGACAGCGCCCGACCAGTCGCCCGTCGAGCGCGCCCGAAACGGCGGGCCCGGGGACACGGTCCACAGCGCATCGAAGTCCACGAATGCCAGGTTTGAATCCACATCCCACGTCAGGGGCAAGGCCGATTTCATTTTCGCGCGCTGCCAGCCGGGCAGGGCGCGCCAGGTGGTGCTGTCGGTCAGTTGCCTGGCCACGCCGGCGGGTGATCTACGGGCCGTGACTGCCAGCTCGACGTGAGCCAGGCGCCCGTCCGGCTTACTGCGCACCAGGCCGACCACCAGTCGGTCGCCGAAGACGCCGCGGGTCGCAGTACCGAGTGGCCGCGTATCCAGATCAGCCAGCGTCGGCGGTGTCAGGGCGGCGGTGGAACGATGACCGTGTTCGCTGTCCAGCGTGAAGGCGCGCATCAGTACCCAGGTGGCCGCGGCGGTCATCGCGGGTTCCATCGAGGCGTGGCGGGCGACCAGGCGCCGGGTCAACCAGTTGACATCGCGGACGTTGGCCCGTGCCGCGACCGTCAGCAAGGTATCGTGCGCGCGTTGTCGTACGGTGATGTGAAACAGACCCGGGGCGAAGTCACCCTCAATCAGTTCAAGATCGACGCCGGCAGCCGTCGGTTTTAGCCACAGCTTGCCCTTGAGGTTCCAAAGCGGGATCTCCAGCTCCCATGCGACGAAGCGCGCATCCGGGCTTTGAGGGGATTTCGGCGCCGGCAAGACGTCTGCCTTCACAAACGCAGGTATGGCGCGTCGGTAGGCGGCAGGATCCGTCAGCAACGCGCGCAGCGCCTGCGCTTGCGCGTTGACCTTGGTGGCCATCGTGACGCTGGTCTGGCGGCCCGGTTGGGGCTCGTCGAACACGACCAGGCTGGCATCGCCGACGGTGTCGACGACCGTGTCGACGACCGTGTCGGCCAGGTCAGGGGCCGCGCCGGTCTGCAGCAGTCCCGCGGCGAAGAAAGCGGTCGCGGCTGTGACCAAGGCAATCGCCCAGCACTAATTTAGGCGGCGGCCTCGGCCGGGCGCGGCGCGGTCGTCGAACGGGCGGCACCCGGGCGCGTGAGGCGCGCCATGGTTTCATTCATAGTGGAACGGGCAGTGTCGCGCACCTTCTGGGCCAAGATGGGGCGCGCCTCGATCCATTCCTCCTTCGCCTGCTGGAACAGCTCGGGTGATCGCGCGACCACCTTCTTGCGCAGCTTGGCCACGAAACCAGGCAGCGCCTTGAACGCGTCGACGGCAGACCGCATCGCCATGCGCGTTCGCAGTACGCCAATCTGACGATCCGACTGGCCCAGCAGCGGGGCGATTTCAGCCAGGCGATCCGCGGCGGTGCCGGCGGCCCGGTGGGGCGCCCGGTGCAGGGGGCTGGCGAAGTGCGGGTGTCGTTCAAGAAAAGCCGCGACCTGGGGGGCCGTCACGCCCAGCGCCGCCAGGGCATCCGCGTATTCCTTTTGCGCTGCCAGGCGCGCCTTGAACAGGAACATCTGCACGCGGCTTTGTACGTTCACCTTGCCGTCACCCGACGTCTCGATCGCGCAGAAGATGCTTTCGGGATACAGGCTGGTGATCATGCTTTGCACGCCATCCGAAACGCCCGACGACGGCATGCAGCCGAATGGCTTCACCGACAACGTCATATGCGCCTTCTTGTGCAGGACATTCAGGATGAATTTGCCCACTTCCATGTGCCCTTCGCCGCCGCGCACGTTGTTGTCGTAGAATTTGTGCGCCGTCTCGGCGACCTCGTCCATGTCGGGCAGGTGGTAGCCGCGAAAGCCGATACAGGCGCCGAAGGTCTGGAACGCCGCGCGGATGGCGAGATCGGCCACGAACAGACCGACCAGCTTGCGCCCGATGGCCACGTCCTTGAGACCCTTGCGACCGGCGTCGACGCCGCGCAATTCGGCGCGCAGCTTGGTGTCGTAGCGGCCCTCCCACAACATGAACAGCAACCAGTTGGTGACGAACTGGATGTCGCATTCGGCGCCCTCTGATTCCAGGAAGCGCTGCAATTGATAATTGCCGTCGCCCTCGGTGGTCATGGCCCAGAATTCGCCGATGATCGACACGCGCGGCGCCGTGCGCGTCCAATCGCACGACACGCGCGCGAATTCGCGCCGGCCTTGCCACAAGGCGCGCAGTACTGACCCGCCGTTCACCAGCGCGTCGTTGACGTAACCCTTGGTGCGTTCCATCGCCCGATCCGTCGCGCCAACCTCGCGCTCGAACGGGCGCAGGCGGTAGCCCATACCGTTGATCACGTCGCCCGCGACGATGGCCTTCAGCAGACCCGTGAAGAACTTCGGATTCAGATCCAGTCCCGCCTCGTCGCCGGTGGCCTGTTTCAGGCCGCCCTTTTGCTGGAACAGCATCACGCGAAAACCGTCGAAGCCGGCGTCGCGCAGGGCCTTGCGGTATTCCGTCGCGTACATGCCGAAGCGGCAGGGTCCGCAGGCGCCGGCCGTCAGGAAGACGTAGCTATCCACCATCTGGCGGGCGGTCAGGCTGCGCTCGCGGCTGCGCTCGGTCAGAAACTTCACCAGATTGCCAACTGTGAAGTACGTCGGGTTGCACTGCCCGCGGTTGCCGAATTCCTTGCCGTATCTCAGGGCGTCGTTGTCCGCCATGGCAATGACCTCGACCTTGTAGCCCAGACCCTCCAGGGCCGCGCGCACCAGAAAGTCGTGCGCCGCCGTCAGGCCCGACACCAGCAAGGTCACCGTCCCGCGTTCGCTTTTCGAAAACTGCGGGTCGATCATGCTGTCGAACCAGTGGTTGGTGTCGATCTTCAGGCCCAGACGCGCCCGCTCTTCGTCTTCGAATTTCTGCAACTCGGCGTCGACGTCGACGGTCTCGCCCAGCACGGGCAGACGGAACGTGGTCGGATTGTCAGTGGGTTTGCTCGACATTGTGTCAGTCCTCAGATTCTCGCGATGTCATTTTCGTCCGCCCGACGAATGCCGATGCGCACGATGCCAGCCTTCTTCATGTTGTCGGCCGCGTCTGCCGCCTTCTCCGTATCCGATTTTTCGGCCCGGGCCGACGCGTACGCGCGCACCCGCACACCCAGATCGACGATCTGGCGCTCGATGGACTCGTCCTTCTGCGAACGGTCGGCCAGTTGCTGGCGCTTGAGCCCCAGCAGCTCCAGGCGCTTGAGGTCGATTCTGTGCAGCAGCTCTTGCTTGCGCTCGGACAGGTCTTCAAGGCGTTCTTTGTGCAGGCCCAGGCTGTGCGAATACGTCTTGACCCGAATCTTGATGGACCCGCCCGGCTTGTTGGCGTCGATGTCGTGCAGGGCCGAATAGGGTGTCCCCGCCTGGGTGATGATCCGATCAATGATGCCGTAGGTGGGGGCATCGTGGCCGCATTTGAACGACGACAGGTCCAGCACCACGACGTTCGGGTGGTGCGCCGCGAACTTCGCCGCCCACACCTTCATGGACGAGTTCGACGAATAGTTCTCGGGCCACACGTCGTTGATCTCCAGCGGCGTCTTGATGCGTCCCGATTTGAGATCCTCTTCGAAATACTTGGCCAGGTACGCCTCGTCCTTGGGAATCGACCGAATGGACAGCACCGGATACCCAAGAATCTGGAATTCCTCGGGGATGGCGTGGTTCAGCCCCGGATCCAGATGGTAAGGCCGGCCAATCAGCAGGATGGCGATGCGGTTCTCGGTCTCGACCTGGTCCAGGATGGCGCGGCCCTTGGCTTCCATCTCGTGATCCAACTTCTTGAGCGCGGTGAAGCCCTCGTCACAGGCAAAGTCCGACTCGTCCTCGGTCATCCCGAAGTGGTCCTTCAGTGACTGGAACAACTGGCGCCGCAACAGCGTGGGTTCGATCAGGGTGCACGCCGGGTCCAGATACTTGATCCCGCGCTGGGCGAAAAAATCTATCTCCTTGGTGAACGCGGCCTTCAGCACATTGGGCGACCCCGCGACGATGGGACAGGACGAATAATCCATCGCGTTCTTCACGAAGGACGGAACGTGCGTCAGCGTCGGGTTGAAGATGAAGGGCAGGGGCTTGTCGTCGCTGTGGTGGTGGAACAGCAGGTTGTGGATATGCGCCTGGCCGACCTTCGACGGGTAGCAGGGATCCACCGAGCCGTACTTGCCGCCCTCAAGCCAGATCTCTTCAGTCGTGTAGTCCGAGAACACGACATTCTGTTTGGGAATGCCCAGCGTCTCGAAGTAGGTGCGGAAAAACGGCGCGGTCGACCAGATGTTGAGGACGCGCGGAATGCCCACGCGGATGCGCCGGCGTTTCTCCCACGCCGCGGCGCTGGATCGCTCGAAGGTTCTTTCGACCGGAATGCGACGAACAGCGGTCAGGGTCTTGCGAACCTCGACGTCCATCTTCTTCGCGCCGTGCTCGGGCATCGGATTCTGGTCGTAAAAATGGCGAAACAGCAGCTTGGATTCCGTGTCGACCATGTTGGGAAACTGCTTCATCAGTTTCTTGCGGTCGGCGGTCAGCGCCAGCATGGCGTCCTCGGATTCGACGGTGCCCTTCTCGCAGGAAAAGCCGCTGATGTAGCGCGCGCTGTCGCCCGCCGGCGTGGTGGTGTCGATGAAGGTGCGCGCGCACAGGTTGGGGCAAAAATGACAGCGCGTGCTTTCATCGTTACGCGCCTCCCAGCCAAGGTTAATCGCCGCGTGCAGGCCGATGAAGGTCGACCGGCCGCGCCGCTTGATCACGCGCAGGGTCTCGAAGGCCGCGCCGATGGCGCCCGCCTCGCCGCAGTGCGGGTGCACGTAGACTTCCGCGCCGGGAACGCGTTCCTTGATGTAGTCGACCTGCGCCTTGACGGCTGCCAGGTTGTACTGCGTCCCGCCCTGCAAGACGTATTTCGTGCCAAGAGCCGCCATGCGCGGGATCTGGACGACGTATTGCCAGACATTCTTGGGCAGCACCTGCGCCAGCCCCGACAGCAGTTCTTCCTTCGAGTAGCCCTCTTTCTGAAAATTCACGCGGTCGGAATCCAGAAACACCGCGCAGCCGTAGCTGAACTTGGGCGACAGATCGGCGCCGAAGGCCGTCTCGGCGTAATCGGTGATCTTCACGCCGAACTGATCCGCCATCGCCTGCAGCAGCATGCCGTTGCCGGCCGAGCACTGGTTCGACAGGCGGAAATTTTTGATGTCGCCGTTCTGCATGAACAGGACCTTGATGTCCTGCCCGCCGATGTCGCAAATGACATCCACGTCACCGAAATAGGTCGTGGCCGACATCATGTGCGCGACGGTCTCGACGATGTTGACGTCCGACTTGACGGTCTTTTCCAGCACATCCGCGGCGTAGCCGGTGGCGCCGAATCCCAGTACCTCCAGTGTGCAACCCTGTTCGTCGATCCAGCCCTGCAGGCGCGCCAGGATCTCCTTGACGTCCTGAATCGGGTTGCCCTTCGAAAGCTGGTATTCCTTCTTCAGGATGTTCTTGTTCTCGTCGACCAGCACGGCCTTCGACGAGGTCGACCCGCCGTCCATGCCGATGACCGCGCGCACGACGGTGCCCGGTACCAGCTTGGCCGGTTCGAACTTCGGGATGCGGTACTGCTCGCGGAAGGATTCCAACTCGTCGGTCGTTCGCGACAGCGGCGGCCCGGCCGACGTGCCCAGCTTCGACTTGCGCCCCGAATGGATGAATTCCTTCAGCTTGTCGAGCCCGTGGTACACGCCGACATCCGCTGCCTCGTGCAGGCCGTACATCACCGCGCCGAACGCCGCGTAGTACTGGGCGTTGTCGGGCACCAGAATCAATTCCTCGATGGGCACGTCCTTCGGATAGTCGTAGCCGCGATCGGCCCAGGTCTGCGGGATGCGCTTGCGCCAGCACTGCTGCAAGAACGGCAGGTAGGTATTCGGCCCGCCCAGTAGCAGAACCTTGTGCCGCAAGGTGTTCCCCCGCGTGAGAACAGACAGGTTCTGCATCACGATGGCATCCGCCAGCGAACACATGATTTCCCTGGACGGGATGGACGCCTTGACCAGGTTGACGATGTCGGTCTCGGCGAACACGCCGCACTTGGCGGCCACGTGGTGCAATTTCGAATCGTCGAAGTCCAGCACCATGGCGTCCGCCGACGGCATGCCGACTTTCAGGAAACACTTGTCGATGGTGGCGCCGGTGCCCGACGCGCATTTGTCGTTCATCGACGCGATGGCCGTTTTGCCGGTGCTGGCGCCCTCGGCGTCCGTGCCCTCTTTGAAGATGATGATCTTCGCGTCCTGCCCGCCCAGTTCCACCACCGAGCCGACATCCGGGTGCAGTTTCTCCACCGCCAGAGTCACGGCGTTGACCTCTTGCACGAACTTCGACCCAATCGGCGCCGCCAGCGGCCCCGCGCCCGACCCGGTTATGAAGGTGCGGATGGCGCCCGGCCCGGCCGCGGCCAGTTTGGGAAACTGATTGCCGATGGCCACCAGCATTTCGAGGACCTTCTCGGCCTGCTTGGTCTGGTGGCGCTGGTAGTCGGCCCACAGGATCTCGTGCGTGACCGGATCCACCACTGCGGCCTTGACCGTCGTCGAGCCCACGTCGATGCCGATGCAGACCGGTTCGGTGCGTGCGCTGGGCGCGGGGCCCTCGCCCGGGGTCGCGGTGGTCTGGCCGTTCATCGAGTCAGTCTCCTCCTCCGACGAGGGCGTGATGTGAGCCCGTGAAAATAGGTCCCCTGGCCCTGGGTGTCAACGCGGCGGGCGCGTACCAGGTTATCGTCACGGCGGACAGTTCAGCGCGGCCGCGCAGATCTCGGCCGGTGTTCGGACGGTCTTCCAGATGCGCAGATTGTCCATCGCGCCGACCAGGGGATCGGGGCCCATCATGAAGGCGTCGATGCGGTTGCCGGCGATGACCATTCCGCTTGTGCGGGGCAGGGCCCTGGTCGACTGCGCCGCGGACGCCACAAGCACACCGTCGCGCCACAGGGCAAGGGTGGCGTCGCCGGACACGCACGCAAGACTTGCCCAGGTGCCGGCGGGGGTGGCACCGGGTGCCGTTGTCACTATTTGATTGCTGCTGGTGCAAACAACGGACCCGTCGGGCATGAGGAACATGCCGAAGACGCCCTGGTTGTCGACCAGTCCTGACCGAACACCCGGCGCGGGTAAGGCCGAGGGGCGAAACCACACTTCGATGGTGAATCGCTGAAGAAGCAGGCTCGTCGATTGGGTAAGGCCGATTCGGGTTTGCTCGGTCGCGTGCAACGCCTGCCCATCTTTGCCAGCTTCAAACGCCAGGTTGCTGACCTGGCAGACCAAATCCGACATCGATTCGTCCTTGAGGTTGCCCTCGAAGCGGAAACACGCTGCCAGGTTCGGGTCGGCGGGGCATTTCACGATCGGCGGGACGGCGGCCACGGGGCCGTCCATGGCGGCGGTGGCGCTGGGCGCATCGGTGGCGCGGTTGTCGGTGCTTGCCGCAGCATCGGTGCGCCCATCAGCTGTGGCACCCGCGTCTGTGGCACCCGCGTCGACAATGGGATCCATCGCGAGGTGGTATGCGGGATTCGGTGCCCGGCAGGCGGCAAGAGCCACCAGTACGAGCAGCCTCGATTGAATCCCGAAGTTACCCATGGGGCCGTCTGATTGTACCTCTGAAGCGCCTCACTCGATCAAAGTCACGAGACGCTGTACTCTGCCCGGCGGTATCTCAAGGAGGCCCCATGCAGCGCACGATGTCCCTGATGATTTTGGCCGGAACGCTCGCCTCTGGGTGTATCGCGGGCCTCAACAATCCTGAAGGCTGGAACACGGTCGAGTCGAAACACTTCAAGCTGTACGCAAGCGACACGCACTTGTACCAGCAGACCCTGGTGTCGTTCGAGTACGCCTACGCGACGCTGTCGTCGTCGTTCATCTTTCAGAACACCGACCTGGGCAAGGTCGACATCCTGTTTTTGCAGCAGGACGACTTCGGTCAGTTGCTGGGATTCCGCCGCCGTGGCCTGGTGATCCCCAGCGTGCCGGGCGGTGGCAAGATCGGCCAGAACGGCCTCATCGTGGCCAAGGCGGACACCAGCGGGGGCTCGGGCAGCGGCGGCGCCGACCAGAATGTCGCGACGCCCCTGCAGTCCGCCTCCACGCAGCTTCTGGCCCACTTGTTCATTCACAAGGTGTTGCCCAAGGCGCCGCTGTGGTTCCACGAGGGGTTTGCCGCTTACGCTGATGGTGCGACCTACAAGGAAGGCGGCGGCAAGCGCTTTGCCTGCTTCGGCGATCCGTCCGGGTCGGGCGATCCCTACCTGCCGGTGGGCGAGCTGTTGACGGCAAGCTGGGACGACTACGATCAGAAGCACAAAAGCTGGTACCGGCACACCGCCGAGATGATGATCGATTTCACCATCCACGCCGAAAATGGCCGCTTCCTGCCCGTGATGGGGCCGTTGCTCGACGGGTTCGCGGCGGGCAAGGATTCGACCAGTTTGGTGAGCGGGGCATTCCCGGGCCTTTCCATCGACCAGCTGAACGCACGCGTCATCGAGCACGGCAACGAGGTCGCGCATCAGACCGGTGGTGGCAAGAAGGCGCGCGGTCTGTGCCCAATCGGGTTCCCGATACCGCCCGACAAGGCCCCCGACATTGCCGAGCACGAATCCACGCCGACACCAGGGCTCGACATGACGCCGTTGCTGGAGGGCGTGAAGAAGCTGCCCAGTCGGGACGACGGATTCCCGCCGTGGCTGCCGCCCGAGATCATCGCGCGGGTGAAGTAGCTAGCAGCCGCCGAGCGGGCTGACGGCCCAGCTGCGTAACAGGGCCGCCACGAAGGCGCGCAGTTCGGCGGCGGGATTCACCTCGGACAAAGTCCGCGCGTCCAGCGTGAAGCTGAGCCCCTCGCCCTTGGCCAATTCGCGCGTCACGCCCCCGTCGAAGCTGAAGTAGTGGTAGCCGCGCGTCAGGCGGGGACCGGCCGGGTTGCGGTCGCCCATCTGGCAGTAGGGCGGATTGTCGACGTACACCACGAACTGCTGGCTGAGCGCCTTGACCTGGTCGCAGGTTGGTCCGTCGCAGGACCAGTCCAGGCGCCCGTCGCCGTTGCGATCATCGAAATACACGACCTTGGCCACGGCGATGCGCACGCTGCCGCCCCCTGCCACGGCGCCCTGAAACTTCGCCGCCTCCGAAGGTAACGCCACCCCGATGTCCCAGTCGTTTTGCAGCCTGGAAGACCGCTGGTACGACACGGGCTGGTCGACCAGCAAATGTGCATCCTGGCCGGCGTCACCGGGCAGCCAGACAAGGGCAAGCTGCGGTCGGGCCACGTCCTTCGAGATGCCGTCCACGCCCGGCAGCAACGTTCCACTGACGGACGATGCGGGAGGCCCCGCATAGTCTCCCGGCAACACCGGATCGCCGCAGCCGAGGGCGGCAATCGCCAGTGCGAAACGGCCTCCGGAAAGCAGAAGGTGCTTCACCACGACCAAAGACCAGGGTACTCCCCGCCTCGGGGCGCTGGCAAACAGGGGCCCACAGGTGCCTTTGGGCCCCGACGCGTGCGCCCGCCCTGTAGGTTGGAACCCTTGGCTTCCATGCGACCGGGCCCGATGACGACGGACAAGGCGACAAGTCGGGATCAGCGGGCCGTGGTGATTGCATTTGTCGTGGCCTGTCTCTTGGGGCCCGCTGTGGCGGTCGCAACGAACCGGGGAACATTGGTCCACAATCCCAAGTCGGGGCTGCGCACGTGGGAGTTCGGTGCGGGCCGGCGTGCGTTCATCCTGCTGCACGGTTATGGCTCGTCAGCAGAGCAATGGGTTCCGTTCACCGAGACGATCCGCCTTGCGCGAGGGACGCGATTCGTCTTCCCCGAAGCACCGGAGCCCACGATTCCGCCCGATGGACCCATTGGCGGCCACGCCTGGTGGCGTCTCGACCTGGCGTCGTTCTTGATGCGGGGGGAAACGATGTCCGACCTTTCCGGCGCGCGACCGGTGGGTCTGGGTGTTTCCGCAAATATGGTGCGCAAATTGGTTGGGGATCTTCAGGGCCGGGGCGCCGCGACGATGGGGCAGACGATACTTGGCGGTTTCTCGCAAGGCGCGATGGTGGCGGCGGATGTCGCTTTTTCGAGCGATGAGCCGCTAAAGGCCCTGGTGCTGCTGTCAGGCACCTTCGTCGACGAGGCGGGCTGGACCAAAGGCATGTCGAGGCGACGCAATCTGCCCATTTTCATGTCTCATGGGCGCCGCGACGACGTCCTCAACTACGACATCGCCCTTCGGCTGCGCGACGTCATGAAACGCGCCGGTCTGCGCGTGACGTGGGTGCCTTTCGACGGCGGCCACGAGACTCCCGCGGAGGTCGTGACGGCGCTCAACCGATTTCTGGAGAACGTGGAGAGCACCGCGCGATGACACCTCGGCTGGCCAAGGATGCGGTTTCTCTGTACGTGGGCGTATCGGGCTGCCCAATCCCGTCGCGGTCAGTATTTGTAGGCCAGCCCCAGCGTTGACCGGTAGGTCAGGGTGCCAAGGCGGGGGGCATTCGCTTCAATGCCGTTTCGGCTTTCCTGGTGCCGCAGATAAAAGTTCACCAGCTCGATCGATCCTTCCAGCGTAAAGCCACGCCCGATGGGCCAAGCGCCCCACGCGCCAAGCGCGGTGACCAGCGCCTGCGGCCGGGTGATCTGGACATCGGGCAGTTCCAGGGTCTGTCGAAAGACGCTCCACCCGACGGAGGCCATCGGTGCCAGCGACAGCCGCCCGACGTCGAAGATGTACAGGCCGGCGACTTCCAGACCGAGTTCGGACAGGGTGTGTCGGGTGACGCTGCCGGGAAGGGCATCCGCGCGTCCTGTGCTGAGGCCCAGGCGCGGCACCAGTGTGATCCGCGGCAGGTCGACGGCCCATCCCACTTGCACCCCCAGCATGGGCGACAGCCCGGATTGCAGAGGGCCGTGCAACAAAGCGCCCGCCGTCGGACCGTGCGCCCACACGACCTCGGTCTCGCCCTTGCGCACCACCTGGGCCAAGGGGATTGGGCGCATGGCTTCCGCGGCCAGGGTCAGGGTCTCGCCGGTGCGCAAGGTCAGGTCAGCCTCGTACACATTTGTCCGGGTGCGCATGCGGACGCGTACGGGGCCGGGTGGCAACAGCACCGGGCGCCGCGGCGTTTTGACGAACGCCTCCACAATGACGCCGTCGACCGCGCCGACGGCGCTGGTTCCGACAGACGTCACCAGGTACTCGCCTGGCGTCACCAGCACCAACTGCGCCAGATCGCCCGTGGTGCGTACGTCGGTCAGAATCGGATCCGCGCGCCCGCGCAGATCGTAGTCGAAGGTCGCGTGTTGCGAGCCGACGATTGTCGCCATGGATGTCTTGAGCGCCTGCTCGGATGCGTATCCGTACGCCTCGCCCAGGGTCACCAGGCCGTCGCCGTTGGCGTCCCCCGGCCCCCGCAGCGCTGCCAGAAAGTGGTGCGTGAAGATTGACGAGCGCAGGGCGTCTGATTCCTGCGCGTCCTCGCCCGCGGCTGACGACGTGATGATCGCGTAGCCCTCGTTGCGCAGCTGATCTTGCACGCCAATCTGAAAAGGCGCGATTTGCCGGCCGCCCTTGACCCGCGTCAAGGTGCCCGTGCGGCAGGCGTCCAGTAGCAAGATTTTCAGCTTGGCGGGCGACAGGCGCACCAGTTTGCTGAATTCTTCGGTCGGCAATTCCGTGCCGCCCAGATGCAGCGTTTGCCCATCGGCGTGGCCCGAGTAGTAGACGAACAGCACCGCCTCACCGCCGCCCCGGACGTCCTGTTGGATGGACAGGTTCAGATCCACCAGGGCGCCGCGCACCTTGCTGGCCGTGGGCGCCGTCAGGCGCACGATGTGGTCGCCGGGAAAGCCACCCAGCTTCAAGAGAGTCTCGGCCACAGCGTGGACGTCCGACTCGGCGTAGCGCAGCGTCACCTCGTGGGGTTCGCCGCGGTTCGCCCCAATCAGCAGCGCGTAGCGCTTGACGTCGGCGGTCGCGGGACCCGCCGCCAGAATGACCGCCAGACCGGCGGCGCCCACCGCCCAGCTGGGGCGCCTCTTACGACCGGGCACGCTGGGCATGGTCATGGATCCTAGCGCGTTCTGCCTAGCGCGTTTTTGGCTGCGCGATCTTCGTAATTTCCTGGCGGGCCTCGACGCAGGGCAGCCCCAGGGGGCCAATGTCGGGCGCTGGCCGTCCGTTGTTCCCGGCCAAGGACTGGGCCCGGCGTGCGGCAGCGACTACGTCACTGACAGCGATGGGGGCAGCGCAGCGGACCGCGACGATAATCTCGCGGCCGAGCGTGCCGTCCAGTTCGACCGCGCTCGGCAGGGGCAGATCGCGTCCTGGCTGAATCTTCTGCGCCGTTTCCCCCGGGGGAAAATAGATGGAGATCTGCCCGGCACCATCGACGGCCACCACCGTCAGGAAACCAGCGTCGCTGCCGTTATAACGGAACTGCAACCGATCACCCGGGTGTAGCGGTTCGCCCAGGTGCAAGGTGCCTGCGCTTTCTTGGTCGGGATGTTTCACGTACGTCGACAGGCTAAAGCCGCCCTTTGTGCGCGTGTCGGGCGGGGCCACGCCGGACGATGGCATGAGCAGGGCCAGCGCCATCACCACGGCGGCCGCCGAAAGGCCGACGGGCAAGGCGAGGCGGGGCGCCCACCCGAACAGCCAGCGGCGCTGACTTGTCGTCGCCTGGGCGCGGGACAGGGCATCGGCTGCCAGTGCGGCAAGATTGGCCGTCGAAGCAAAAGTGGCGCGGCTTTCCTGTAGCCGATTGTGTGCCTGCCCGCAGGCCGCACAAAGGCCGATATGGCCCAGCGTCGCGGCCCGTTCTGCAACGGAAAGCTCGCCCGTGGCCAGCTGATCCAGCGTGAGGTCGGAGGCGCAGCCCGGCCCCAACCGTCTGCGCGCGGGCGCTCCGGGCAGGGCGATGTCGTTGGGGGGATCTGTCGGTGGCTCGGTCACCCGGATTCTCCTTCAGTCTTTGGAACCCCAAGGCCCCCTGGCGGGGCAACGCCGGCTTCCGCCAGCAATTGCCGGGCTTGCGCCACGAAACGTTCCAGGCGGTAGCCGATGGTGCGGCGCGAGACCCCCAGCAGGCGCGCGATCTCGGCTTGGTCCATTTCGTCCACGAAGTAATAGACGGCAATCTCGGCCAGGTCCTGGGGCAATTGCGCCAGCAGGTTGTGCACGGTCGCCGCGGTCTCGGCAGGGCCCGTGGCGGTGGGTGGTATCGCTTTTGCCGAATCGCCCACCGACGCGAGGCGCGCCCGTCGGCGTCGCGCATCGCGCACGCGGTTCAGGCACAGATTCGTGGTTATGCGGTACAGCCAGGTCGACGGTTGGCTTTGTCGCCGGAAGTCCGCCACCGATTTGATGACGCGGACGAAGACCTCCTGAAGGGCATCCTCGGCCTCGCGGTCGTCGTTTAGAATGCTGCGGGCCCGGCGTCGCACCAGCGCCCCGTAGCTGCGGTAGAGGCCCTCGATCTCCGCACGATCGACCGATGGCGGGCGCCCCACCGACCAATTAGACCGGTCGGCCGCAGCATCCGCAAGTTAGACGCCTGGGCGGCAGTTTTTGCTAATGTGGTCCGTCATGTCGTTGTCCGAAGAACTTCTTGCGACCGGCCGGCGCCTGCTGATCAACAACTACAACCGATCGCCGGTTGTGATGGCTCGCGGCGAAGGCTGCGTTCTGTGGGACACCGACGGCCGTCGTTACCTTGATATGACCGCCGGCATCGCCGTCTGCGTGCTGGGCCACGGCCACGCGGGGCTTGCGCGCGCCATCGGCGAGCAAGCGGCCCGCCTGACCCACACATCCAACCTGTATTACATCGAGACGCAGATCCGTCTGGCCGAGGCGCTGTCGAAGCGGGCCTTCGCGGGCAAGGCGTTTTTCTGCAACTCGGGCGCGGAGGCCAATGAAGCGGCGCTGAAGCTGGCGCGGCGCTACCAGATCGTCGTTCGCAACCAGCCCGACCGCACCGAATTCGTCGCCTGCGACAATAGTTTCCATGGCCGTACGTTCGGGGCGCTGTCCGTGACCGGGCAGGCCAAGTACCGGCAGGGCTTCGGGCCGCTGGTGCCGGGCGTGCGGTTCATGCCGTTCGCCGATCTGCCGGCAGCGGGTGTGGCCATTGGCGATAAGACCTGCGCGGTCATCATCGAGCCGATACAGGCCGAAGGCGGCATCAACCTACCGCCGCCGGGATATCTGCACGACCTTCGTCGCCTGTGCGCCGAACGGGGCGCGCTGTTGATTCTGGACGAAATTCAGACCGGCGTCGGGCGCACCGGCAGTTTTTACGCCTTCGAAAAAGAAGGCACGACGCCCGACATCGTCACGCTGGCCAAGGGGCTGGCCGGCGGGGTGCCGATGGGCGCCATGCTTGCCACCGACGAGGTGGCGCGGGCGTTCGAGCCCGGGACGCACGCATCGACCTTCGGGGGCAATCCCCTGGCCTCGGCGGCGGCGGTCTATCTTCAGAACGCCCTCGACGAGCTGGGCCTTTTGCGCAACTGCGAGGAGATGGGCGCGTATCTGCATGCGGCGCTCGAAGGCGTGGTGGCGCGGCGGCGGCCGGCGGTCCAGGCAACGCGGGGCCGGGGCCTTTTGCAGGGCCTGGTTCTGCAAGGTGAGGCCGGGCCGGTGATTGCGCGCGCCCGCGAACGCGGCCTGCTGGTGTCCGCGGCAGGCGGGAACGTCGTGCGATTCGCACCCGCGCTGATCATCGGCAAGTCCGAGATCGACGAGGCCGTGGGCGTGCTCGATACAATCTTGGCGGAGGTGTCGTGATGGCCCGCAAACGAGATTTTCTTAGCTTCTGGGACCTTCAGGATGGGGAAATAGAGGCGCTGCTGACGCGGGCGGAGGAATTTCGCTTCTTGCGCGCGGTGCGTGCGCCGCACGCGACGCGGCCGGGTCGCGTGCTGGGGATGATTTTCGAGAAGGCCTCGACCCGCACCCGCGCCAGCTTCGAGATAGCCATCTACCAGCTTGGCGGTCACGCGGTTGTCCTGGGCAAGGGCGATTCGCAAATTGGACGGGGTGAACCCGTACGCGACACCGCGCGCGTTCTGGCCGGCTATTGCGACGCTGTCATGGTGCGGACTTTCGGCCAGGACATCGCTGAGGAACTGGCCGCGTACGCCGCGGTGCCGGTGATCAACGGCCTGACGGATTTGCTGCACCCGTGCCAGGTCTTGGCCGACCTGCAGACCGTCTTTGCGCATTTCAGCGGCGGCCTGTCTGTCCGGGCTGGTGCAGGCGCGCCGGCGTCGGCAAATTCTGGCAGCGTACTGCCGGTCCTGCGCCAGCAACGTTACGCCTGGGTGGGCGACGGCAACAACATGGCGAACTCGTGGATCGAGGCGGCGGGCATTCTGGGCCTGGACCTGATGCTGGCCTGCCCCGAGGGCTACGAGCCGGACGCCAAGGTTTTGGCCCGCGCGCGGCAGACCGAGCGGGGGCGCATCACCCTGAGCCGCGATCCCGGCGAGGCGGTGGCGGGGCGCCAGGTCATCTCGACAGACGTTTTCACGTCGATGGGGCAGGAACAGGAAAGCGAAAAACGCCTGCGCGCGTTCGCCGGATTTTGCCTGGACGCACCGCTGGTGGCCCGCGCCGATGCGCGCGCGATTGTCCTGCATTGTCTGCCCGCCCACCGCGGCGAGGAGATCAGCGACGACGTGATCGAAGGGCCGCAAAGCCTGGTCTGGCAGCAGGCCGAGAACCGCCTGCACGCCCAAAAGGCGTTGCTTGAGTGGGCGCTTGGTTGACCGTCCCCGACCACATTCCCGGCCTTGGGGCGAGGACAGATTGCCCCAGGCCCAATCCGTCTGCTGACTTCGGACGGTTTTCCCTTAGTCCCACCGAGGCCTTCGTGCTGTCGCGCGTGGACGGCGTGTCCAGCTACGAACAGCTGTGTGTGGTGACGGGCCTCGGGTTTGCGCGGACCTTCGAGGTTTTGCGCAAGCTCAAGCGGGACGCCTTCATCCTGGGCGCCCGCGACGGCAATCCGGTGCGGCCCCAGGCGGGCGCGTCCCTCCTGGAAAGGCTCGATGATGGCTCGCCGGTCGATCCCGCGCTGCTGTCGGGCGGGCCGGATCTCGCGCCCGAGCTCAAGATGCGCCTGGTCCGGGTGCACCGGCGGCTGGCAAATCTGTCCCCGCACGAACTGCTGGGGGTCTCGCCTGGTACGGCGGGCGGTGCGCTCAAACGCGCGTATTTCGTGGCTTCGAAGGAATGCCACCCGGATCGTTTTTACCGCAAGGACATCGGCCCCTTTCGCGCGATCCTGGGCGAGATCTTCACGCACCTGTCGCGGGCCTTCAGGCTGCTGCAAACCGATTCCGACGCCGCCCAGAAAAAGTAGCCGTTTTTTTGGCGGTGGCGGCGGCCTGGGCCAGTATGGTCGCAGATGGTCCCCGCGAACCCTGCCCGATCGATCCTGCGTGGGGAACTGGACAGGATCGGTCTGCCGACGCTGCTGACCATGCTGGACATGGAGCGCCGGTCGGGAATTCTGCTGCTTTCCGAAAGTGGCGGTGCGGGCGGCGGGCGGCTGCTGGGTCGCATGCATGTCCGGCAGGGGCGGGTGTTGCGGGCGCGCATCGACGGTGGCCGGCGCTGTTCGGGGGCAGAGGCGGTCTACCGGATGGTGGCGTGGCGACGGGGTCAGTTCGAGCTGTGGCAGGCCGACGTGGACGGCAAGGACGAGGTGCGCGCGTCCACCACGTTTTTGCTGATGGAAGGCATGCGCCGGCAGGACGAGGCCGAGGAAGCCCGCCGCGAGCGCGGCGAGGCAGACGAGGCAGCCGACGAGGCAGACGCGGCAGCCGACGAGGCAGCCGACGAACAGCTCGAAGTTTATCCACATGGCGCCCGCATCTAAGGCCGCCGCCCCGAGTGGCCGCGTCGCCCGAGAAGTGTTACGGTCAATAGGCTGATACGCGGGAATGACCCGACGGACGGCAGTTGAACGGCCATGCTAGAGCGAGTTATCGGAATTGATCTTGGCACCACCAATTCCTGCGTGGCACTGGTCGAAGGCACGACGCCCGTGGTTGTCGCCAATCGTGGCGGATACAAGACGACGCCGTCGGTGGTGGCCATCGCCGAGACGGGGCGCCGCCTGGTCGGCCACATCGCCAAGCGACAGGCGGTTACCAACGCCGAGAACACCGCCTACGCCTTCAAGCGCCTGATAGGTCGCAACTGGAATTCGCCCGCGGTGCAGACTGTGCGGGATCTGGTGTCGTACCCCCTGGTCGAGGGACCCCACCAGGATGTGCGGGTGAAACTGCGCGAGCAGGTCTATTCGGTGCCCGAGATGTCCGCCTTCATCCTGCAAGAGATGAAATACATCGCGCAGGCGCACGCGGGCGGCGAGGTGGCCAAGGCCGTCGTGACGGTGCCCGCGCACTTCAACGACAGCCAGCGGCAGGCCACCAAGGACGCGGGCCGCATCGCCGGCCTTGACGTCATCCGCATCATCAACGAGCCCACTGCCGCGGCCCTGGCCTACGGTTTTGGCAAAAACGTCGACGGGAAGATCGCGGTGTTCGATCTGGGCGGCGGCACCTTTGACATCTCGTTCCTGGAGATCAGCAACGGCGTTTTCGAGGTTCTATCAACGGCCGGCGACACGTTCCTGGGCGGTGAGGATTTTGACAAGCGCGTCGTCGATTGGCTGCTGGCGGGTTTCGCCAAGGATCACAAGATGGACCTGCGCCAGGATCCGATGGCGATGCAGCGGATCAAGGACGCGGCCGAACGGGCCAAATGCGATCTGTCCACGCTGCCCGAGGTTGAGATCAACCTGCCGTTCATCGTTTCGACCGGCAAGAATCAGGCGCTGCATCTGCAGCGTGTGTTGTCCCGGCGCAAGTTGGAGGAACTGACGCGCGATCTTATCGAGCGCACGGCGGAGATCTGCCGGCTGACCATGGTCGACGCCGGCATCGATCGTGCCGAGCTGCTGGATGTCGTTCTGGTAGGTGGGATGACCCGCATGCCCAAGGTGCAAACGACGGTGGCGCAGTTTTTTGGGCGTGAGCCGTGCAAGGGTGTTCACCCCGACGAGGCCGTCGCGATGGGGGCGGCCATACAGGGCACCGCCCTGGTCGACGGTCTGATGGACGTCCTGCTGATGGACGTCACGCCGCATTCGCTGGGAATCATGATTGCCGGCGGGTTCTTCCACAAGCTGATCGCCCGCAATACAACGGTGCCCACATCGAAGAGCCACGTCTTCACCACGGTCAGGGACGACCAGACGTCGGTGAAGATCTTGGTTTACCAGGGCGAATCCGAGCGCGCCGACCAGAACGAGGCACTGGGCGAATTTGTCCTGTCGGGCTTGCGCAAGGCCCGTCGCAGCGAGGTGGAGGTAGAGGTCACGTTCGAGATCTCGGCCGATGGCATCGTCAGCGTGTCGGCCAAGGATTTGGAAACCGGGCAGCAGCAGTCGATCACCGTGGTGTCCAGCAGCGGACTGACCGAGCGCGAAATAGCCGTCATGGCCACCGAAAGCGAAGATCACCTGGTCGCCTTGGCGACCGAGCAAGACACCGAAAGGGCACGCCAGGCCGTCGAGCATTTGGTCCACGAGGCCGAGTCACTGCTGCCCCAGGTGGAAAAAATTCTGGCCGGAACGCCCTTCGACAAGGAGAGCCTGGGGGCGGTGCGGTCGCTGCTGGTCGAGGCGCGATCGGCCGTCGAGCGGCGGGATGCGTCGGCCATTGCCGGTGTGTCCGAGTCCCTGTCGCGCACGGTGAAGATGTTTCAGGGGTTACTGGGCAGCCCGCGGTCGGATCGGTCCGACGGCGCCTAGGGGGCGGGGGCGCCGACGCAGTCATGGCCAAATTCAGTGAGGACGTCCGGCGCACCATCGAGCGGGGTCTCGAGCACTACCGGTGCGGTGAGCTGCGCGAGGCCATCGCTGAATGGGACAAAGCGCTGGTTCTGGAGCCGCAGAATGTCCAGGCGCAAGATCTGTTGGTGCACGCCCAGGAGATGTTGCCGCCCGACGATCCGTCCCGGCGGGCAGACCACCTGAGTATCTGGCCGCTTGACGAAAAGACCGAGCCCGAATCGCAGATCGAGACGCGCGACCGCGTGTTGCGTGCCGAATCCGAGGCGGCGGCCGTTGTTCGGGCGCAGGCCGAGCTGGCGGAAGGCGCGCGGCGTGGGCGGATGACCATCGAATCGCCGATATCGGCGTTTCTGGCGCCCCTGACGTCGCCCGACTGGAGCCCCCCTGCAAGCGAGGACGGCGCGCCCGCCGCGCAGGTGCAGGACGACATCTCGGCGGTTCACAAGCCGCGGGTGAAGATCGCCAGCGGCGTCACGCCGGTCTTTTCCGATACCCTGCGCGACGAGCCCAGTCGGGTGGGGCGCCTGCGGGCTTCCGAAATGATTGAACGCTGCCGCACCGAATTCGACAACGGGCAGTGGGAGGAAGCGGCCGGCGCCGCCGCGGGCGCTGTTGCCGAGGCCGAACGCCTGGGCCCAGGAGCGCTGGCCGAACTTCTGGATCCAGCGCGTCCACTGTTCGAGCAGGCCTTTGCCGCCCAGATCGGGCCCCTGCACCGGGTCCCGGTGTCTCTGGTGTCATCTGACGATGCCCAGGTCAGTACGTTGGGCGCCAACGCACAGGGCGTGTGTGGGGCTGTGGATGGTGTGGCGAATCTCGGTCAGATTCTCGCGTCATCGTCCCTGCCGCGCTTCGACTGCCTGTGCGCGCTGTCGGTGCTCTTGCACCAAAAACTTATCAAGCTGATGTAGGGCCGGTCTTCAGGGCCGCCAGCAAGTGCTCGACCTGCCGCCGGGTCGCGGCTGCGTCGCCCGAGTTGTCGATGACGTGCGTGGCCGTCCGGCGCTTGTCAGCGACGGGAAGCTGGGCGGCCATGCGGGCCAGGACGGCGTCTCGCGACACGTGATCGCGCGCCATCACCCGAGCCAGCTGCTGATCCAGCGTGGCTTCGACCAGCACCAGACCATCGAAGTCTTTTTGTCGCCCGGCTTCCACCAGCAGGGCGGCCTCGTAGAACGCCAGACGGTGCCCCCGTTCTTCCAGGCTGCGCGCCCCGGCCAGCGCCCGGGCGTGGATGCGTGGATGCGTGATGCTTTCGAGGCGCTTGCGTGCGTCGGGATCCGCAAAAACGCGCGCGGCCAGCTTCTTGCGATCGATGTGGCCGTCCGGCGCAACCACGTCGGGCCAGGCCGCGGCAATGTCGGCGTGCGCAGGCTCGCCCGGCGCCACAACCGCGCGCGCCAGCTGGTCAGCGTCGAGGACCGGGATCCCGAAGGCGCGGATCATATCCGCCACCAAGGACTTGCCCGAGCCGATGCCGCCCGTCAGACCCACGAATCTGAGCTGGCCGACCATGCCGACGAATCCTACACCCGGGCGCCGCCAAAGCCTGGCAGGATGCGGATGGGAATTTCGTGAGCGAGCCTCGACTGCCCGACATCATAAGCGCCGACTACCTGGCCGAGGTGCGCGTGCAGGCCAGTCTGCCCGCGCTGGGTCCGGCCGAGATCGCGATTTCGGGCCGGTCGAACGTCGGCAAGTCAACGCTGTTGAACCGTCTGGCCGGCCGCAAGGCGCTGGCCCGCACGTCCAAGACGCCCGGGCGCACCCGCGGCATCATCTTCTACGACCTGGAGGCCCGCTGGCCTGATCAGACCGAACGCCGCGCGCTGCGCCTGGTCGACCTGCCCGGCTATGGCTATGCGCAGGTGGCACGCACCGAACGCAAAAGCTGGGGGCCGTTGATCGAGGGCTACGTCGAGGCGCGCCCGACCTTGAAGCTGTTCTTCGTGCTGGTGGATGCGCGCCGCGGGATCGAAGAGGACGAACGGCAGCTGTGCGAGTGGCTGGGCGGCCTGGGCGTGCCATACCAGATCGTGGTGACCAAGGTCGACAAGCTGTCGGCGACCGAGCGGGGACTGGTAAAGGCGCGTTGCCGGGCCGCGGTGGCCCCGTCGCTGCCGGTGGTGACCCTGGTGTCGGCGGTCAACGGCGAGGGCATTCCGGGGCTGTGGGCGGCGGTGTTGCGGGCGGTTTCCGCGGCCGACTGAGGCGGCGGCGCGTGTTTGCTACTATTATCCCTGCGTGGCACTCAACAAGGCGCCCCAGCCTTATTTGATCCAGTCCGCCCAGCCCGCGGATCTCGACGGCGTCATGGAGATTGAACGCCTGTCGTTTCGGGCACCCTGGTCACCGCAGGTCTTTGTTGAGGAGCTGTCGCGCACCTGGGCGCGCGTCGACGTGCTGCGGGACGTGGCGGGCGGGGACATCGTCGCGTTTTGCAACTACTGGCTGGTGGCCGACGAACTGCATCTACTGAACGTGGCCACCCATCCGCAACAACGCCGCCAGGGCCACGCATCGCGCTTGCTGGCGCACCTGATCGAATTTGGCCGGCGTGCGGCCTGCCGCCTGGTGACGCTGGAGGTGCGCCGCTCGAACGAGGCGGCCCAGCGCATATACCGCCGCTTCGCCTTCAAGGCCGTGGGTGTCCGACCGAGTTACTACGTCGATGATCAGGAGGACGCGGTGGTCATGCTGCTTGAGCTGCGATGAGCGGCGAGGCGGCATGATCGGGACGCTGGCGGTGCTGGCCTGGTCCGCCCAGGATCCGATGGTGGCGATCGCGCGCGTCGAAACCGCCGAGCCGGTCGTCGCGCTGACCTTCGATGCCTGCGCGACGGCCGGACAGGACAACGGCTTTGATCGCCCTGTATTCGACATCCTGAAGGCCGAGCACGTTCCCGCGACCGTGTTCGTGTCGGGCCGCTGGTTGAAGACCCATCCGGAGGCCGCCCGCGATCTTGCCGCGGCGGAGTTCATAGAGTTTGGTAACCATTCGTACGCCCACCCGCGGCTGCCGCGGATGTCGCCGGCGCGTGTCGCCCGCGAAATCGACGACACCGAGCGGCTGATCGAGGCGCTGGGACGACATTCGGTCGCTCTGCGTCCGCCGTTTGGCGACTGGAACGCAAGACTCGTCAAGATGGCCGCCGACCGAAGCCTGCCGACGGTGTTGTGGGATGTCGTTTCTGGCGATGCCGGCGGGCACGTGGCGGCCGATACGATGGTTCGCACTGTCGCCGCAGAGGTGCGCCCCGGCTCGATTGTCATCTTCCACATCAACGAGCGTGGGCCTTTCACCAAGGACGCGCTGCCCACCATCATCGCGCGGCTGCGCGCCCGCGGCCTGCGTTTTGTCTTCGTGTCGGACTTGCTGCGCTTGCCGGACGCCCGCATCATCCCGGCGCGCGCCAGCACCCGCGTGCCCCCGAAAGAGCCGCGTGCGCGTTCTGCAGGCTGAAGCGTCCGCGGCCCGCGCGCAGGCAAGTTGGCTTGTGACCATCGATCCCTGGCTGTCGCTTGGCTACGACCCGCGCCGGCTGGGCGCGTGGCTGGCGCGATCGGCGCGGTCGGGTGGCGTCTTCGTCGTGCGTACCGGCGTGCGCGTCGACGGCATCGTCGTCGTTCAGCCCGATGTGTTGCTGGGCGCCTTCATAGCCCTGGTGGCCGCCCGCCCCGAGGCCGCGGGCAAGGGCGTGGGCCGGGCGCTGGTGGACTTCGTCGCCGCGCGCACCTTCGTCGGGCGGCGCTGGCTGTATGTCTCGTCCGACACGCGCAACCGCGCGGCGGCGGCTTTCTATCGCAAGCTGGGATTCACGCGGGTTGGACGCTTGCCGGATCTGGTTCGCGTGGGACGCACGGAGATCTTGTGGCGGCTGGGGCGGCCGGCCGCAGCGTCCTAGTCTTCGTCTTGATCCGGCGTATCGTGGCGCAGCCGTTCGACCGGCCGGCCCCCCAAAAGATGCGATTCCACGATCTCAGCGGCGTCCTCGGGGCGCACAGCCCGGTACCAGATTCCCTCGGGATAGATCACCAGCATCGGCCCATCGAAACAGGGACCCAGGCACCCGCAGGGCGTGACCGCGACCTGGCCCCATAATTCCTGCCGCCCACCGATGGCCTTCTGCAGGGCGGCGAAGATCTCGGCTGAACCCCGGGCGCTGCACGACGGTCGGCCCTCGACCGGCCGCTCGTTACGGCATACGAAGAGATGGCGAGTGATCCGCGACATGGCGTTATGGTTCCGCAGGCGCCTCGGTCATAATCGGCGACGGCATGGCCAGTGTAGCGCGATCCGCCCGGCGCCGATCATGAGGCACCCACGCTCGGGCTCGGGTGCGCCGGTGTCGCTGATTCTGGCGTTTGTCTTTCCCGCGATTGTCGGTGCCGCACTGGCCCTGGCGTACTACGGCTATCAATATGTGGATGACGTGTCTCGCCTGTTCGAGGCGTCGATCCGTGAGGACGCTCGCGGTGATGCAAGTGATCTGTTCCGGGCGATTGAGGCGCGCATTGATGATGCCGCGGTCACCCTGTTTCGGCAGTTGGACCTGGCGCAAGAGGACGGCCCCCTCGAAGCCGCCTGCAAGGCGGACCTTGGGCCCATGATCGAGTCGTACATCGTTCTCAATGCGAAGAAGGCGTCAGTCTGCGTTCTCGACAAGCGCCAGCGGGCCGAGTGGGACACGTACAAGCGAACGCTGAACTGGGAATCGCTGCGCCCGTCGGAGTTTCGCCACGAGCACCGCACGTTGGACGCCGGTTCGGTGTTGATTGCCTATTCGACGCGGCAGATGCGCGACGGCACGAAGTACTACGTGGCGGCCAAGCTGAAGCTGGATGTCATTCAGACCGACTGGCTGGACGAGGAGATTGCCAAGCTTAGCAAGACCCGGCGGGTTGCCGTCATCGACGAGCACGGCAATACGATTTCGGGATCGCCGCTGGGTCCACATGGGCGCGACGATCGCTTTCTGTATGAGGATCTATTCGGCAAGACTTTGTACAAATGGCGCGTCCGCATCGCGCCCAAGGACGTGGACACGTTACAGGCGAAGGCTGAACGCAAGAAGGTGTTCGGGCCATTGCTGATCATCTTGTCGACGGTGATCATCGCGGTCGGTCTGGGCATCGTGTGGATGGCCGTGCTGTCGGAACGGCGCGCGTCCCGGCTCAAGAGCGACTTCATCGCCAACGTGTCTCACGAGCTGAAGACGCCGCTGTCGTTGATCCGCATGTTTGGCGAACTGGTGGCGACGGGCAAGCACAAGGGCGAGGGCGTCGCGCGCGAATACGGCGGCATCATCACCCGCGAATCCGAACGGCTTTCGCACCTCATCGACAACGTCCTCGACTTTGCGCGCCTCGAACGCGGCAAGGCCAGCTACGATTTTTCCCAGGGGGATATGGCCGACGTGCTTGAACGGGCCCTCGATGTCTGTCGCTATCGGGTCGAAAAGGACAAGATGAAGCTGCGCACCGAGGTTGACCCCGGCCTGCCGCCGGTGCGGATGGATCACAACGCCATGACCCTGGTGATATTGAATCTCGTGGACAACGCCATCAAATACGCAGCCGACGGGGGCATTGTCGACGTCTCGCTTGGTCGCACGCCGGGGGGCGTGGTGATTGCGGTGCGCGATCACGGCCCGGGCATCGCCGTGGACGAACAGCTGCGCGTCTTCGAGCGTTTCTATCGGGCCCGCAGCGCGCGCGACCGCAACGTGCGCGGCAGCGGAATTGGTCTGTCCCTGGTCAAGCACATCGCCGAGGCACACGGCGGTCGTGTCACGGTGGAAAGCCCTGCACCGGGGGGCACCGCAACCAACCCCGGCTCGGTGTTCCGGGTCTTCCTGCCGGCGCCGGTTCACGACGGGGCCGAGTCCGCCGCGCGCCACGATGCGCCCCACCTTGGCCCCACGCAATCATGACAGCCGCACCGTCGTCACGTCGTCGCATTCTGGTCATCGAGGACGAACCCGACATCGCCCGCGGGCTGCGCGACGCCCTGGAATTCGAGCAGTTCGAAGCCGCGACCACCGGGTTCGGCCGCGAGGGCATCAAGCTTCTGCGCGAGCGCGGCGCTGACCTGGTGATTCTGGATCTGATGCTGCCCGACATGAACGGCTTTGCCGTGTGCGAGGAGATTCGCAGCACCCACCCGGTGGTGCCCATCATCATGCTGACCGCTCGTTCGCAGGAGACAGACAAGATTCGCGGTCTGGAGGTCGGGGCCGACGACTACGTCACCAAACCTTTTTCAATAGGCGAACTGGTGGCGCGCATCAACGCCATCTTCCGGCGTTTGTTTCGCACGAATCAGGATGACGTCGTGCAGGTGGGCGCCGCAACGATTCACCTCAACAAGCACGAGCTGGTCAGGAACAAGAAGACAGTGGCCCTGTCCTTCTACGAGGTCGAGCTTGTGCGGTTGCTGCACGAACGCGCGGGCCAGCCGGTCACACGGGAAGAGATCCTGGACAAGATCTGGGGCGTGACGGGGCACGGGTCCAGCCGGTCGGTCGACAACTTCGTGGTCAAGCTGCGCAAGAAAATCGAGGAGAATGCGGCGAAACCCCGGCACATCGTCACCATCTACGGCACCGGCTACAAGCTGGTTCTGTAGCTGACGCTCTGAGGCCCGGGCGGTCATGGTATAGCCACCGTCATGTCTTCGGCCATTCCCGTTCGTGTCCGCATCGCGCCTTCGCCCACTGGCGATCCCCACGTCGGGACGGCGTACATCGCCTTGTTCAACTATGTGTTCGCCAAGAAGAACGCAGGTCAGTTCATCCTGCGCATCGAGGACACGGATCGCACGCGGTCGACGCCCGAATCCGAGACCGCCATCATGGAGTCCCTGCGCTGGGTCGGACTTCAGTGGGACGAAGGGCCCGACATTGGTGGCCCCTGCGGCCCCTACCGGCAGTCGGAGCGCGCCGAGATCTACCGACAGCACGTGGCCAAGCTGGTCGAAAGCGGTGCGGCCTATCGCTGCTTCTGCACGGCTGAGCGGCTCGAAGCCCTGCGGCACGAGCAGCGCCGTCAGGGTCTGTTCGTGGGCTACGACGGGCTGTGCCGCGGGCGCACGCGGACCGAATCCGAGACGCGCGCGGGCGCAGGCGAGCCTTTCGTCATTCGCCTGGCGATGCCCCGGACCGGAGAGATCATATTTGTCGACCGCCTGCGCGGCGAGGTGAAGTTCGACAACGCCCAGATCGACGACCAGATCCTGATGAAAACGGACGGCTTTCCCACTTATCATCTGGCCAATGTGGTCGACGATCACCTGATGGGCATCACGCACGTCATCCGCGCCGAGGAGTGGCTGTCGTCGACGCCCAAGCACATGGTGCTGTACCAGGCCTTTGGCTGGCAGCCGCCTGAATGGATTCACATGCCGCTTCTGCGCAACGCGGACAAGTCGAAGATCTCGAAGCGCAAGAATCCGGTGTCGCTGGGCTACTACCGGGCGTCGGGGTTTCTGCCCGAGGCGTTGCTGAATTACCTCGGCACCATGGGCTGGTCCATCGCGGGCGACCGTGAACAGTTCACGCTCGACGAGATGATTGCGGTCTTCACCTTCGACCGCATCAGTCTGGGCGGCCCGGTTTTCGATTTGGTGAAACTGTCGGCCATGAACGGCGATTACCTGCGCGCGCTGGACGACGCGGGGGTTGTCGCGCGCCTGCGCACGTGGCGGCTGTCCGACGACTACCTGCGGTCGTTGATTCCGCTGGCGCGCGAGCGCATGCAGCGTCTGGATCAGTTCCTGCCGCTGACCGAGTTCTTCTTCTCGGGCGATCTCGATTACGCGCCCGTGGTGAAAGACATGCTGCCCAAGGGGCGCACCCCCAAGCAGACCGCCGACTGTCTGGTGACCTTTGTCGAGGCGCTGGACGTGCAACGAGATTTTTCGCCCGCCGGGCTGGAACCGATGGCGCGCGCCTTTGCCGAAAAATCCGGCTGGGCGACGAAGGAATTCTTCATGCTGGTCCGTGTCGCCATCAGCGCCCGCAAGGCGACGCCGCCGTTGTTCGAAACCATGACCGGCCTCGGCAAGGACATGGCCCGCCGCCGGCTGCGCCAGGCCGCCGAATTCGTCAAGAGACTGCCCGAGCCGCCCCCGCCCACCGACCAAAAAACACACTAGATTACAATTCGATGACAATTGCCGCCCTATGTTGGGCGCATGGATTTTCAGGGACCGCTCATCGCGCTTTATCTGGTGATCTTCCTCGGGCTGGCCGTTTACGGCTTTCACCGCTCGCACCTGGTTTATCTGTTCTACAAGTACCGTGACCGTCTGCCGCGTCCGGCGGGCACCTTCGCGGACCTGCCCGCAGTCACCGTCCAGCTGCCGCTGTTCAACGAGATGTACGTGGCCGAACGCCTGCTCGAATCGGTGGTGGGCATTCGCTACCCGCGGGATCGTTTTCAGATCCAGGTGCTCGACGACTCCACGGACGAGACCCAGGACATCTGCCGGCGCAAGGTCGCCGAGCTGCGCGGGCGCTTTGCCGACCTCGACATCGAATACGTCCATCGCGCCCAGCGCGGCGGTTTCAAGGCGGGCGCCCTCGAGAACGGCCTGCGCACCGCCAAGGGCGAGCTGATCCTGATCTTCGATGCGGACTTTGTGCCGCAGGTGGACATTCTCGAACGAACTGTCGATCACTTCGTGGATCCGAAGGTGGCGGTGGTGCAGTGCCGCTGGGAGCATATCAACCGCGATTTCTCATCGTTGACCGAATGCCAGGCCCTGATGCTGGACGGCCACTTCATGATCGAGCACGCCGGGCGCAACCGGTCGGGACGATTCTTCAATTTCAACGGCACCGCCGGTATCTGGCGGCGTGCCGCCATCGCGGATGCCGGTGGCTGGCAGCACGACACGCTGACCGAGGACATCGACCTGTCGTACCGCGCCCAGTTGCGCGGCTGGCGTTTCGTCTACCTGCCCGAGGTCGCCGCGCCGGCCGAATTGCCGGTCGAGATGTCTGCCTTCAAGGCGCAGCAGTTTCGCTGGGCCAAGGGTTCCTGTCAGGTGGCGCGCAAGTTGCTGATGACCATCCTGCGTTCGAACGCGACCTTCGGTCAGAAGGTCGAGGCCTTCTTCCACCTGACCAACAATTTTGCGTACCCGCTGCTGGTGCTGCTGGCGCTGTTGCTGTTGCCGAACCTCGTGGTGCGCACGACCCATGGTATCCGCGAGGTGCTGCTGATCGATCTGCCGCTGTTCTTCGGGACCACCCTTAGCATCGCGTCGTTCTACCTGCTGTCGCAGCGGGAGATCGCGCGCATCACCGGACCGGGCGGCGCCGTGCGATCGCCCTGGGCGGCTCTGCGGCGCCTGCCGCTGGTGATGTCCGTCGGCATCGGGTTGTCCATCAACCAGACCCGCGCCGTCTTCGAGGCGCTGATGGGCCGCGAGACCGAGTTCGTGCGCACACCCAAGCACGGCATCGAGGGTCGCCTGGAAAAATGGAACGCCAAAAAGTACCGAGCAGCCAAATCCTTGACGCCTGTGATCGAGGTCGCCATGGCGGCCTATTTCGTGGTCGCCATGGTCATCGCTTTTCAGCACGGCCACTACCTGTCCATGCCGTTCCTGATGCTGTTCCTGTTCGGCTTCGGCTACGTCGGCCTGCTGTCGATGTGGCAGGGCCATGTGGGCTTCTTATTGCGCGGGGCTTTCGCGGGTCGGGCCGGCCGCCGCACTGTGGTCGTCGCGCCGCGATCCTTCCCGGTGTTGGCCTCCCCGGTGTTGGCCTCGACGCAGTTGTCCAGCGCATCGGGTGACGCCGGCGCCTTGTTGGCGGGTCGTCCCGGCCGCGCCGCCGTGGGTGGCGAGCGTCACGAAGACGCCGTCGTCTGAGCGGTCCTTGGCGCCGAATCCCCGGCGCCCCTGCTAGTCTTGATGCCATGCCTCTGTTGCCGGCACGCCGACCCAGGCGTCGCAAGCTTCTTTTCGTGGCCTTTGCCGTGGTGGGCTGCGTGGATGTCACACGGCCACGCGAGCTGACGCGGGGTTCGACGGACGACGCCTCCGGCATGGCTGCTGATTCACCGTCGCCCCCGGGGCTCGCGCGCGACGCTTCGCCCAACGCACGGGACGCAGGACCCGCAACGACCGAGCCGGAACGACCGGCAGCCATGGACGCCGGGGTGGATCGGGACGTTGGCGCCGCGGCGCCCGATGCGCCATCGCCGATCCCCGATGCGCAGCGGGGCGAAAGCCCGGTTCTGGACGCCGCGGGCGCCGTCGATCAAAAACTTCGGGATGCGGCAGTTGCGGACAGGCCACGGGATGCCGCGGAAATCGATCTGGCGCCCGGGGCACAACCGGACGCGCGGCCGACCGGATGTGCCGCGCGCGGCCCGGGCGTGTTGCTGTGTGAGGATTTCGAGAAAGGCCTCCCACCGCGGGACAGCGTCTATGGTTACGCGACCAGCGCGAACGGGTCGGTGACCAGCGAATCGGTGGTCGTGCACGGCGGCGCGCGCGCGGCGGAATTTCGGCCCGGCGACAACGCGGGCTTGTCGCGCTATGCGGTGCTGTATCGGACCTTCACACCCCCGCTGACCGAAGGTCCGCTGCATGTGCGCTTTTACGTGCGGGTCCCGGCTGACTCGACGATGCCGCCGTGGAACGTCTTCTTCGAACTTGTGGAAAGCGACGTGGCCCCGGGCCGGATCAAGCTTGTGCAAGCGCCGGGCGACAGCATCACCTTCGAGGTCTCGCCCGGCATGCAGAGCGCGACGTCCAGCCCAAATGCCCTGAAACGCGATGTCTGGCAGTGCGTGCAGGTGATTGTCAATCTGTCCCAGACGTCGACCGGCCGCGCTGAATATCTCGTCGACGGTGAGACGCGACAGATCATTTCCGGGGTGGCCACCGTTCCGACCGCAGGATGGGCGAAGGTGACCGTCGGTTCTGTCACAGGCCCCGACGCCACCGGGGTGCACCTTTACCTCGACGACATCGTCGTCTCGACACAGCCCGTCGGCTGCGACTGACCCCGGGGCCATCAGCGGACCCGGTCCGACCTCACCTCATCTGGCGCCGGGCTGACCCGCGGCAGGCAGCGCGGGTGGGGTGACGGGTTCCGTCACCAGCGGAAAGCGATCGCCGCGCAGGCGCCGCTGCTTGATCATCGACCAGCGCCCGTCCGTGAATTGCCAGCGCTGCTCGAGGGTCGTGCTTTTTACGATCTGATCGCGGCGGTAGTACCAGTCCACCTTCACGACGACGACCGCCGTTTCCGACGGCACGCCAAACGTGATGGACACGACGTCGCTGTCGCCCCAGGTCAGTTCCTCACCAACGGCGTTCACGCGGCCCATGAACAGGGGCGCTTCATCAGGCGGCAACGACCGCACGGCCTGCTCATAACGCGACCAGCGCAGATCGTCGTTGAACATGTGCGCCTCGCGCGCCAGCGTCTCCTCGCGTCGCTGCGCGGGTGTTATCACGCAGGCGGCAGTGGCGATCAGCAAAACGATGGCCAGCTCCAGGCGTCGCTTCATTGTCAGATCCCTTTCCGTCGGGCGACGACGACCCGGTCGATGCCCGCCAGATCGCGGCGTGGCTCAACATCGGCCAGCCCGGCATCGTTACACAATTGCGCCACGGCAGACGCTTGCCCTGCACCAATCTCCAGGACCAAACTGCCCTGCGTGGTCAACAGGGGGGGCGCGCTTTTGACCAGGCGGCGGATGAGATCCAGGCCGTCGTTGCCACCGTCCAGGGCCAGGCGCGGCTCGCTGCGGACATCCGCCGACAGTCCCTCGATGTCGGCCGTCGGGATGTACGGAAGATTGGCCGTGATGACGTCGAAGGGGGCCTGCCCGTCCAGTGGCTCCAGCAGTGTCCCCTGGAAAAAAGTCACCGTCAGGCCCAGCCGTTCGGCATTCGCACGCGCCACGTCCAGGGCGTCGGCAGAGACGTCGGTCGCCACCACCACGACTTCCGGGCGTGATTTCAGCGTATGCGCGACCGCCAGGGCGATCGCCCCCGAACCCGTGGCCACGTCCAGCAGGCGGGTAGGTCCCGTGGCAGGCAGGCGTTCACGGGCCACCTCGACAACCGTCTCGGTTTCAGGCCGCGGGACCAGGGTGCGGCTGTCCACCAGCAGATCCAGCGACCAGAATTCCTTGCGTCCGGTGATGTACGCGATTGGTTCCCCGCCCTGTCGCCGCTTGACCAGGCCCCGATAGGTGCCCAGCTCGACGCTGTCCAGGGGGCGATCGAACTGTGTATACAACTGCACGCGCGACAGCCCGAAGGCGTGCGCGGCCAGCAGTTCGGCGTCAAGCCGGGCACTTGCCATGCCGCGTTCCTCGAAGCGGGTCGTGGTCCAGCGCAGGACCTCGAGAATCGTCCAGACGCCCTGTCGCGCCGTCATCGGGGAAGCAACCGAGGCCAAGCTGGCGCTGATTGTGCCGGAAGGGGGCGCATATAGCGAGATCAGCCGCGCAACAGGCGGCGGACGATCTTGCCGCGATCGTTGCGGGGCAGTGACTCCCGCGCCTGCCAGGACCGGGGCACCTTGTAGTGGGCCAGGCGCTCGCGCGTCCACGCCGTCAGCTCGCCAAATAGGCGTTCATCGGCGATGCATCCCGGCGCGGGCACGACGAAGGCGCGTGGTTTGACCAGGCCAAGTTCGTCCGGCGCGCCAACAACGGCGCATTCGGCGACGGCGGGATGGGCGGCGATGGTGTTCTCGACCTCCAGCGGCGACACGTAAATGCCGCCGACCTTCAGCATGTCGTCGCTGCGGCCCTCGTAGTGGTAGCTGCCGTCGGCCGACCGTCGGAAGAAGTCTCCCGACACCACCCAACCGTCCCGCAAGACAGCAGCCGTTGCGTCGGGATCGGCGTGGTAACCCAGCATGGTCGAGCCGCCCGTGACCCACAGGGTTCCTGCCTCACCGTCGTCCGCGTCGCTGCCGTCGACGCGCACCACGCGGGCGCGGTATCCGGGCACCACGCGCCCCAGGGATCCCGGCTGCACGTCACCTGGACGGTTCGAGATGTAGATATGAAACATTTCGGCCGACCCGATGCCGTCCAGCATCTGCACGCCGGTGGCCATCCTCCAGCGGTGGTACAGGTCGACGGGCAGCGCCTCGCCCGCGGACACCGCCAGCCGCAGCGACGACAGGTCGCCCCCCGGGACGGCCAGCAGTTTGGCGGTCATTGTCGGAACGGTGGTCAGAATCGTGGGCCGGTGACGGGCAACCAGCGCGAACAGGCGGTCGGGCGTGGGGTGTTCGGGAAACAAGATCGCGCTGGCGCCGACCGCGAACGGGAACATCAGGCTCATGCCCGTCGCGTAGGGAAAATGCAGCTTGGGCACCGACAGGACGACGTCGCCGGCGTGCAGGCCCAGCACGCCCCTGGCGTAGCATTCGATGTGATAGGCGAAGTCGCGGTGCCGGTGAACGGCGGCCTTTGGTCTTCCGGTTGACCCCGATGTGAACAGCCACAGGGCGACGTCGTCCTGGTGCGTGTCCTCGTTCGTGAAGGTCGCCGGTGCACCGGCACAAGCGCGGTTCAGCGACGGAAATTCGTCGTCGATCTCACTGTCGACCAGGCAAACGGCCAGGCCCTTGGCTTGTCGGATGGCAGCGCGCGCGCGCCCCGCAACCGCGGCGGATGCCAGCAGGGCCCGCGCGCCGGTGATGGCCAGCAGATATTCGTGTTCATCGACGGGTACGTCGGGGTTGGCCATGGCCCCGACGGCGCCCAGCTTCAGCGTCGCAAAGAATGCCGCCACGAACGCGGGCCCATCAGGCAGGGCCAGCAACACCCGGTCGCCCTTGCGAACGCCGGCGTCGCGTAGCACGTGCGCCAGGCGATTCGCCTGCGCCAGGACGTCGGCGTAACTGTGTGTCAGTTCGGGCGTGAGCAGGGCGGGGTTGCCGCCGCGGCCCTCAGCGATGCGGGCGTCCAGCAGGTGCTGCGCCAGGTTGAGGCGCTCGGGAAACTGCGGCGCAAGACTTCCTTCGCCCACGGCCACGGCCCCTTACTTCATGCGCAGGCGTTCAACCGGCACGCCGCCCAGCAGATGCTGGTCGACGATCTCGCCGACGTCCTGGGCGCAAACGCCGCCGTACCAGGTCTGCTCGGGGTACACGACCACGGCGACCCCGCGCGAACATTGGTCCAGGCAGCCCGCCGCGTTGGCGCGCATGCGGCCCTTGAGACCACGGTCGTGCAGTGCCTTCTTGAAGGCCTCGCGGACGTCCTCGGCGCCCTTGTCCGCGCAGGATCCTTTCGGGTTGCCGGGCTCGCGCTGGTTGACGCAAATGAAGACGTGCCGTTCGAAATGCGGTTCGGCCATGTCTCTTACGTACTTTGGGCGTGGCCGCGACGCAAATCGGGCGGCCAGGGATCCGCCCCGGCCGCCCGGAAGGTGTGCGCCTTATCCTGCGTCGGGGGATGTCACCCCGGTGCCCGCGTCCGCGCCAGATTCTGCGGCGCATTGCCCGTGCGCGCAGGAATGCCCACAACATTCGCTGTTGGTCTGGCAACTGGCCGAAGCCGCGGCGCAGGCCGGCTCGTCAGCGAAGTCGACGCCGACCTTTACGCGGCCGTTTCGGTGCATCGTCAGGGCGACGCTGGCCTGTCGCCCCAGAACAACCGACGCCGACACCTCGTCGCTTACCCAGCTGCCGTGCGTGGTGCGGGTCAGGGCGTCGCAACTGGCCGCGAAAGCCTCGCCCGTAAAGACGATGGTGCCCAGCGGAAGGCCGCTCAGCGCCTCCGAGAAGGCCTGGCCGCTTGGTACCTCGAATTCGCGCACGGCCGTGCGCCCGGGGCCCACCGCCGTGACGCGCAGGCACTGCACGTCCGCGGGGACGACAGCCAGGCTGAGCATCACCTGCGCTGTGTCCGGGCTGCGCTGAAGATCGTTTCCGCAACCAGAAAGTGCCAGGGCGATGAGGGCCGCCGTGGCGGCGTGTCGGTGACAAGAAAAGATGGACATGGAGACCTCCGTTCAGGGTTGAGAACACGGCCGAAGCCGAGCCCTGTTTCGGTTGGCGGAGGTGACGGTTGCGCACGGCCGGTCAGATCGGAACGCCAATCGCGACTTCGACCAGCGGTTCACCCCCACTGCTCGCAGCACCCATCGCCAGCGCTTCCAGGGTCCGTAGGCGACGTGCCGAACTTCGTGATCTAGATCCGATGCAGAATCCCTTCGTCCGTGGCGCGCGAATTCCGCACCAGCAGAAGCACCGCCGCCATGGCGATAAGCGCGATGGTCCCGGCACCCAGCAAGATGGGCTCGAACGAGTAGCGGTCCGACACGTAGCCCGTGGCCAGCGTGGCCGCTATGGTTCCGATGCCCGCGCCAGTGCCTCCCATGCCACTGACCGTCGCGACCGAATGCGACGGAAACAGATCAGTCGGCAGGTTCAGCAGCACGGTGGAAAAGGCGGCGTAGGTGAATGTGGAAACGGCAAAGCAGGCGATCAGCGCGACGAACGAATGGACAAATAGCGCCGCCACCAGCAGGGTCATGCCGAGGCCCCCGATCACGGCGATGACTTTCCTTGCTGCGCCCACCGACCACCCGCGCCGGATGAGGAAGCTGGAAAATCCCCCGCCAAAAAAGTTACCGAGATCGGCCGCAATGAACGGAACCCAGAAGCCCGCGAGGCTTTCCTCCAGCTTGAAACCCCGCGCCACGAGGAAGATGGGAAACCAATCGGTCACGAAAAACCACACCGGATCGGTCAGCGAGCGGCCGAGGATGAAGCCCCAGGTTTGCGGCAGGCGCAGCAGGGTGCGATAGGGCAGGTGCGCGACAGCCGGGGATTGTGCCGGGCGGGCGCCATCGGCTGCGGTGCCGGCGAGTATCAGGTTCCGTTCCTCGGGCGACAGGCGCGGGTGGTCGGCCGGCGAGTGGTAAAGCCACCGGAAAAGCAGCAGCCACAAAAATCCCAGGCTGCCCGTCACGATGAACACAGGACGCCAACTGCCGAAGGCCTGGTAGCAGCCGAACACGATGAACGGCGCGAGCGCGCCCCCGATGGACGAGCCGCTGTCGAACAGCGCCACCGCCCAGCCGCTTTCCTTGCGGGGAAACCACTCGGATACCGCCTTGGTGGCACCGGGCCAGTTGGCCGATTCCCCCGCCCCCAGCAAGAAGCGAAAGCCGCAGAAGCTTTTCAGACCGACCGCCATCGACGTCGCCATGGCGGCCAGCGAGTACCAGATCACTGCCATCGTCAGGCCGGCTCGTGTCCCGACACGATCGAGGATTCGGCCCGACACGGTCTGTCCGATCGAATATGCGATGCGGAAGAACACGATGATCCACATGAAGTCGGTGTTGCTCCAGTGGTGCTCGGCCTTCAGCAGCGGACCAAGGACGCTGAGGGTCTGCCGGTCGATGTAGTTGACGACCGTGGACAGGAATAGCAAACCGCCGATGTACCAGCGCAGGTTCTTGATCGTGCCGTTGGTCATGGTTGCGCCGGCTGTGTCCTGTGTTCCGGTTCGAGGAGACGTATCCTTACGTCCTGCAGGTCCATCGGGAAACGGAAAGAAGCGCCTGGATCCCGGAACCCGCCTTGCCCTGGTGGTTCGTCACAAAAGTATGCGAATATCGATATGATTCCTCGATACATCAATTTGGACGGTATGACCAGGAGGGCCATCGTGAAGCACCCAAGCAGACGGCAGTTCGTGGGCGCGGCCGCGGGGGTGGTGGGAATGACCGCCGCGTCCTACGCGCGTGTGCCCGGCGCCAATGACCGGATCTCGATCGGAATGCTGGGCTGTGGCTCACGCAGTGCCGGGCACCGTCGGATGGCGCAAAACTCGAAGACGGACATGAACGTCAACATCACCGCCGTATGCGATCTGTGGACCGGCAACCGCGACAAGGCCGCCGCTGACGTGCAACGGCGCTTCGGCCAGGCGCCCCGCCCCTTCAAGTACTCGGAGGAAATGCTGGCGTTCAGGGACATCGACGCGGTGATGATTGCCACCGGCGATTTTCAGCACGCCAAGTTGCTTGTCGAGGTGGTCCGCGCCGGCAAGGATTGCTACTGCGAAAAGCCCATGGCCAACGTTCTCGAAGAGGCCAAGGCGGCCCGCAAGGCCGTACTTGGGTCGAAGCAGGTCGTCCAGATGGGGTCGCAATGGCTCAGCGATCCCTACCAGATCAAGGTGCGCGACCTCGTCCGCTCGGGCGATCTGGGGAAGATTAGCCGCATCGAGCAGACCTGGAACGTCAACGAGCCGCGCTGGCGGCAACCCGACGATCCCGACATCAGTTCAATTCGTGAAAGCGACACCGACTGGAAACGATGGCTTCTGGGCAAGCCTTACCGGCCCTTCGACCCGCGGGTCTACTTCGAGTTCCGTCTGTACAAGGACTTCTCGGGCGGCCTGGCGGATCAGTGGATGAGTCACGGCAGCGGGCTGGTGCATTTCTACATGGACGAAGACGTGCCCCTTACTGTGACAGCCAACGGCGGCATCTTTGCCTGGGACGACGGCCGTGAAAATCCAGACACCTTTACCGCCGTGGCGACCTACGCCAAGGGCTTCTGCCACGTATTCCAGGCCCAGTTCGGCAATAGCTGGGGCAGCCATTCCGCCATCATGGGCAAGAACGGCACTGCGTGGTCCGAGGGCGGAGAGGGCAGCGAGCGGTGGTTGATCACGCCGCGTGGCGGCCGGGGCCAGAACCTGGGCAGCGACAGACCGATAACGATTCCCGGTCACGACACCATCGGTCCGGCCAACGTCACTGACGACAGCAAGGACCATTTCGACGATTGGGTGCGGTCCATGCGCGCGCGCAAACAGCCGAACGGGGACATTCACAGTGGCTTTCGACACTCGGTGGCCGCGATCATGGGGGCCCGCGCATACCGCGAGGGTCGGAAGATGTACTGGGATCCCAGACGCGAGGAGATCTCCGAGCGGCCTCCAACCGCCTGAGTTACCCATGACCAAGCGCGTTTTAGTTATTTCCCTCGGTGTGAGCGCCCTGGCGACCACCTTTGCCGTTTATTGTGTCGCTGCACCGCCGGCAGCGCCGTTGGCCGGCAAGGGCAGACAGGTAAATCCGGCCGTCGAGGCCGTTCAATCTGTGACGATCAAAGACTGGAATCCAGAGTCTTCACTGGTCGTTGCCGAAACGAAGATCGACAAGGCCCGCTTTCCGGTCATCGACGCGCATTCGCATCACTACGTGAAAACGGCCGTCGAGGTCGCCGAGTGGGTTCGGGTCATGGACGAGGTGGGTGTCGAGACCACGGTGATTTTGACGGGCGCGGTCGGTGAGAATTTCGATCGTCTGGTCGACCTGTATCTCAAGCCGCATCCGGGGCGATTTCAGCTCTACGCCGGTGTGCTTCACGATCACGTCGATGCGCCGGACTATCCGCAGCGGGCGGCCGCCGAGCTAGAGCGCTGCTACCGCAAGGGCGCGCGCGGAATCGGCGAACTGTCGGACAAGGGAGCGGGTTTTGGGGCCAACGACCGGGGGGAGCCCCTTCATCCGGACGATCCGCGCCTCGATCCGTTCTGGAAGAAGGCGGTCGCGCTGAAGATGCCGGCCAACCTCCACATGGCAGATCATCCCTCCGCGTGGAGGCCCGCGGACAACACCCAGGAGCGATCGCCCTCGTACCAGGTCTACAACCAGTACGGCAAGAAGGGACCCTCGTACGGCGAGATTCTGCAGATACGAGATAGGCTGCTTGCGCGTCATCCGGCGATGACATTCATCGCCTGCCACCTGAGCAACCAGGGCAACGATCTGGCGGCACTCTCAAAGGTCCTGGATCGGTTTTCCAATGTCTATATCGACATCTCGGCGCGTGACTACGAACTGGGGCGCCAGCCACGGGCGGCCGCAAAATTCCTGGGCCGGTACAAAGACAGAATTCTATTTGGGACGGATATGGGCACGCAGAAGGGCATGTACCAGCGCTGGTGGCGCTTTTTAGAGTCGTCCGACGAATACCTCAAAGGCTCGAACTGGTGGCGCCTCTACGCGCTGGCGCTGCCCGAGCCGGTACTGGAAGCCCTGTACCGTGGCAACGCTCGGCGGTTGCTGAACTGGACCGCGCCTTAGCGGGCGGTGATGTTGCGAAAGCGATCGCGCGCCTGCTCGATGCCGGCGGCGGCCCAGCGACGAGCCATCTGGTCCGACCGCCAGCGCTTCACGTTGCGGGTTCTCGATGGCGTTCGTCGTCGAGAAGAATCGGCGAAGGGCATCGGGGAGGCCGAGCTTGATGACCGTCAGCGTTTCATCCAGCCCTTCCTTGAGACTCTCGGCCGCGCTGTCCTCGCCGTTGCGCTCGAGCCACGAGATCACCTGCTTCAACCGGTTGCGCGCGGTTTTCGCCGTCTTGCTGGCGTAGGCGTCTTGGATCTGGCGGTCGATGCTGTTCTGCCGGTGCTTCGGCAGGTGGTCGTGGACGTTCCTGCGCTTGTGAACGGTGCAGCGCTGGACGACGGGCAGGTGGCCAAGCACATCGCGCAGCGCCTTGCGGATGCCCTTGCCTCCGTCGATCACGCACAGGATCGGGTCCTCGACCTTGAGGCCGCGTTCCAGCAGACAGATCGCGGTCTTCGTCTTTGTGCGCCAGGGCACACATATCGCCCACACGGGCGGCCCCTGCTGTAGTATCCGGCCTTTCCAAGGAGGTCCCCGATGCGTCGATTCATTGCATTAGCCCTGGTACTTGGTGCCGTTGGCTCGGCCTGTTCAGGGGGCTCGGGCAAGGCAAAGCCGGGGACAACGGACACGGAGACTGACGACGCAGCGACGGGGACCGGTGGTGGCAAGGCGGGTGCGGGTGGTGGGGGCAGCGGTGGTGGCACGGCTGGCGCCGGAGGAATGGCTGGCGGGACGGCGGGTGCCGCTGGTGGTGGGACCGCGGGGGCGCAGGGCGCGCCGGACGCGGGGCGGGCGGATGTCGCGACGGGTGCCGACAGCGCTTCGGGGGATTCGGCGCGGCCTTCGGGCGACGCCGTCGGGGGAACGATGGGCGCCGTGACCTGCGGCACCACGCCAGCCGCCTTCGCGATGAGCAAGCTCGGGAACCCCGAGGGTCTGGTCGTGGGCCCCGACGGGACCGTCTATTTTTCGAACTTTCGAGCGTTTGTCGGGCGCTACAAGGCCCCCTACGCCACGGCGGACGCCATGTGGGCCAAGATGCCGGACGCGACGGCGCAGGTCCTGGGCGTGATTCTCGATCCGGTGCGCAAGGTCGTGTACGCCGGCGGGCGCGTATCCAACAAGCTGTACCGGATCACCATGACGGACGTGCCGACCATCGACAAACTGGCCGACGCGGATGGCGACATCAATGGCGTGACCCTGGGCGAGGACGGGGCCGTCTATTACACGGCGCAGACGACAGGCCACGTCTTCCGCGTCACCCCCGACGGCGTCAAGACACAGGTGACGAAGACACCGGTGGCACAGGCCAACGGCATCGCGTTCGGCCCAGACAAGGACATGTACGTGCTGTCGTGGACCAAGCCCGGCGTGGTCACACGCATCAAGCTGGACGCGATGTCGAAGGAAGCCTCGCGCGAAAAATTCGCCGAGGTGCCGCTTGGCAACGCCGACGGCATCGCCTTCGACAAGATGGGCAACATGTATGTGACCTCGGGCGGGCTTTACAAGATCACGCCGGACAAGGTGGTCAGCATGGTGGACCCGACGGGTGGCGCGAACGTCGAGTTCGGGGCCGGCAGCCTGGCCTGCACGGATCTGCTGTGGAGCACCCGCAAGATGACCGTTCCCGTCGCCGGCATGGATGTGCCCTGGCACCGACAGCCGTAGCCGCGTCGCAGCCGCGGCGTACAAACGGCCGCTGGACATGGGGCCGTTTCGGTTGTTTCGTGGGCGGGCATGCGTCCCTTCACGGATGATCGCCGCGAGGCCTTGCGTGCCCGGGTGCGCGCCTTCGCGGCGGGTCTGCCCCGTCGGGGCAAGGATCCGGGCCGGCCGCGCGAAATATTGACGGCGCTTGGCGAGTCCGGTCTTCTGCGCCTGTGCGTCCCCGCAGCCTTCGGGGGCGACGCCGCGCGGGTCGAACCCCTGTCGCTGGTGGTCGCGCGCGAGGAGCTTTCCTTCGCCTCGGGCCTCGCCGATGCACTGTTCGCCGTTCAGGGTCTGGGCAGTCACTGTCTTGTCGTGGCCGGCTCGCCCGAGCTGTGCGGGCGCTGGCTGCCGGCCGTGGCACGGGGTGAGGCCATCGCGGCCTTTGCCGTGACAGAGGCCGAGGCCGGCTCGGATCTCGGCGCCGTCACCACCCTGGCGCGCCGGGATGGCGACGGCTGGATCCTCGACGGCCACAAGATCTTCATTTCCAACGCTGGAATCGCGGATTTTTACCTGGTGCTGGCGCGTACGGCGGCCGGGCAGGGACACAAGGGGGGCTTTTCGATCTTCTTCGTGCCCGCCGCCTATGACGGGGTCGAATGCAGCCCACAGGAACTGCTGGCGTCACACCCGGTGGGGTCGGTGCGTTTCCGTGAGGTCCAGTTGCCCCCGTCCGCCCTTATCGGGGCCGAGGGCCAGGGGCTTGCTTTGTGTCTGGGCGCCCTGGAAATGTTCAGGCCCACCGTCGGTGCGGCGGCCTGTGGTCTGGCCTTGCGGGCCTTTGACGAAGCCCGCCGCCGGGTCACCATCCGGCGGCAGTTCGGGGCGCCCCTGGCCGCGAACCAGTCCGTGCGCTTCGCATTGGCCGAGATGTCGACCGACCTTCAGGCTGCGCGTCTGCTGGTGTATCGGGCGGCGTGGTGCCAGGAATGCGACGACAGCCCACCGCACGCATTGTCCGCGTCGTCGGCAAAACTCTACGCTACCGAGATGGCACAAAGGGTCGTGGATCAGTCGCTGCAGCTTCACGGGGCGGCGGGTCTGGTTCGCGGCAGCACGACGGAGGCCCTGTACCGTGAGGTGCGGGCCCTGCGCATCTACGAGGGAACCAGCGAAATCCAGAAGCTGGTCATCGCCCGCGAGCTCTTGCCCGAGCCCTGCTAGGATTGCCGTCGATGCGCGCTGTGACCGGGCGGGCGTTCGTGTTGCTGGTGGCGGCCTCGGCCGTCGGTCTGGCGGGCAACGCCTTGCGATCCGATGGCGTGCGCCTGGCCGGCTTTGCCGCGCCCGCCTCATGCGAAGTGGCCACGGCGACTGCGGGTATCGAGGTGCTGCCACCGACCCAGGCGGCTGCCGCCTGCGGCGATCCAGGTGTCGTGATTGCGGATGCGCGATCGACGGATCGCTTCACCGAGGGCCATGTCGCGAACGCCATCCATCTGCCCTGCGTCGCACCCCGCGTGGTCGCCAATCAGGCCCTGTCGCTTCTTGCCGGCAAGCATACGTTGATCGTGTACGGCGACACCACGGAAGAGGCGCAACCCGTCGCTGAAGAACTGCGCCGGGGCGCCAGCGGCGCGTTGCGCGTGGTGGTCTTGAAGGGGGGCTTCGACGCCTGGAACCGGGCGGGATTCGCCTGCTCGTCCGGCCCCTGTGCTGAATGCAAGGGATCCGCGGGCCGATGAATCGCACCGTGCCGATGAATCGCACCGTGACAGCGATTGCCTGGATCGTCAGGTTGAGCCTGGGCGCCCTGTTCATCGCGGCAGGCGTCTTGAAGCTGCGCGATCCCAACGGGTTTGCCGTCGAGATAGCCAATTACCAGCTTTTCCCGCCGCTGGCGCCCTATCTGGCGGCGGCGCTGCCCGTGACGGAAATGGTCCTGGGTGCAGTGGTCGTTGCCGCGCCTGGCCCCTGGCGGCGGGCGGGGGCGTTGGCGATGGCGGCGCTGCTGGGTCTTTTCACAGTGGCGACCGCGATGGCCCTGTTGCGGGGAATCAACATCGACTGTGGCTGCTTCGGTCGCGCCGGCGGTCCCATCACCGCGGCCACCATCGTGCGCGATCTGATTCTGCTGGGCGCCACGGCGGTCTGTTTTGTGGAACCATCGGGAAGCGCCGCGCGTCCGATTGCGCCTTAGAAGGCGCGGCTGCCCAGGGCGAAACGCGCGGAGGCCAGCTGGACGATCTCGGCGCCGATGGCCAGTGACGCCGTCGCGGCGGGCGATGGGGCGTTGAGGACGTGCAGCGCGCGCGGCCGTTCATCGATCAGAAAATCGTCGACCAGGGCACCGCTTCGGGTCAGGGCCTGCGCCCGCACGCCGGCACCGGCGGGCTTGACATCGGCGGCACGAATGTCCGGAACCAGCTTCGACAGGGCGCTGACGAAGGCTTTCTTTGAATACGAGCGCACCACTTCGTGAAGACCGGTGCGCCAATACTTGGCCGCCATCTTCCAGAAGCCGGGGTACGTCAGGACCTCGAACGCGTCGCGCACGTTCACCTGCATCTTGCGGTAGCCCTCGCGCTTGAGGGCGAGTACGGCATTCGGCCCAGCCTCGACGCCGCCGTGGATCATGCGCGTGAAGTGCACGCCTAAAAAGGGAAAGCGCGCGTCGGGCACGGGATATATCAACCCGCGCACCAGATCGCAGCGGTCAGGGACCAGTTCGTAGTACTCGCCCCGAAACGGAATGATTTTCGCCTCGGGGTGGCTGCCCTCACGGCGCGCGACGCGATCCGAATGAAGGCCCGCGCAGCTGATCATGTAGCGCGCCTCGATGGGGCCCTTGCTGGTGCCCAGAACCAGTCCGTCGGCGTCCGCGCGCACCTTCGTCAGGCGCGTGCCGGGCCGGACATCGGCCCCGGCGGCAGTGACAAGGTCGGCCAGTTTGCGGGCGACCTGGGCGTAATCGATGATTCCCACCTCGGGCAGGTGCAGCGCGCGGATGCCCGCGGCGTGCGGTTCGACCTCGCGCAGGCGCTCGCCTCCGATCACGGACAGGCTGGGAACACCGTTCGCGACGCCCCTGCGGTGCAGTTCTTCCAGCGCCGGCAACTCGCCTTCTTGCACGGCAACCACCACCTTGCCGCACAGATTGAAAGGAATATCCGTGTCGCGGCAGAACCGCTTCATCAGTTCAGAGCCAGTCGTACACAGGCGCGCCTTCGCTGACCCGGGTTTGTAGTACAGGCCCGAATGGATGACGCCGCTGTTGTGCCCGGTCTGGTGGGCACCGACCTGATTTTCCTTTTCGAGCAGGACCAGGCGGCAGTCCGGATAGGTCCGTGTCAGCTGGTAGGCGGTCGCAAGACCGACGATGCCGCCACCGACGATGGCGACGTCGAAGCGATCGCTCACGGATTCGTGGCCAGCTGGAAGTATGCGGGTACCTGATGTTCGGTCAGCTTGCGCTTCAGTGTCTTGAGACGAATGAACCGGTCGCCCGTCAGGCAGTCGTTGGGCAGCTTGTAACGGTAAAAGTGATCGTGCAGCTCGCGCGCGCCGGCCGCCAGATCGTAGGACAGCTTGAAGTCCGGAAAGGCCTTGTTGAGCTTGGCGAAGTCGACCTTGTAGTCGCGCGGATCGGCGGTGGCGCCGTCGGCGAAGCTGAGATTGCAATCGGGCATCAGGTGCTTGACGGCCTCGGCGACCTGCCGCACCTGGTAGGTCTCGGAAACTGACCCGACGTTGAAGGCCTGATTGTGGATGGCGTCCCGCGGGGCGTTCAAGAAGTAGACGAAGGCGCGCGCGATGTCGCGGCAGTGGATCAGCGGTCGCCACGGCGTCCCATCGGTCATGATCTTGATGACGCCGGTCGAATACGCCGAGCCGATCAGGTTGTTGAGTACCAGATCCAGGCGCAGACGCGGCGAGCTGCCGTAGGCCGTGGCGTTGCGCAGGAAGACCGGCGTGAAGTTCGCGTCCGCCATCTGACCCAAGGTCTCTTCCGACTTCACCTTGGTCTCGGCGTAGGCGGACAATGGCGCCAGCTTGCCCGATTCGGGGATGGGCTTGTCGTCCGATTTCCCGTACACGCTGCACGAACTGGATAGCAAGAAGCGCGGCACCCCGGCGCGCTTGGCGCAGTCGGCGACGTGAATCGTGCCCTCGTAGTTCACCTTCCAGGTCAGTTGCGGATTCAGGATCCCCATCGCGTCGTTCGAGATGGCGGCCAGGTGCATGACGGCGTCGTAGCCGCGCAGATCGTTTGGTGTCAGGTCGAACAGATCCATCACGCGGCTGTCGCTGGCGGCCGCGTGCGGGTAGATGACGCTGTCCTCGAACAGATTCAGATCCACCCCGGTGACGAAGTGCCCGTCCTTGAGCAGAAGTTCGACCAGGTGGGGGCCGATGTAGCCAAGGTGACCGGTCACGAGAACGCGCATGGATTTCCCTTTATTCGACGATGCGCGGCACGGGAATCGGGATGATGAATTTCCCGCCCCGGTCGCGATAGGTTTGCTGCTGGCGGATGATTTCGTCGGCGAAGTTCCACGCGATGATCAACACGTAGTCGGGCTGGTCCTCCAGCAGCTTGCCCACGGGATGAACCGGCAGGTGCATCCCCGGCGTCAGCTTGCCTTGCTTGAGCGGGCTTTTGTCGACGGTGTAGTCGACCAGATTCGTCCCGATCTTGCAGAAGTTAAGCTGGGTGTTGCCCTTGGCGGGCGCGCCGTAGCCGACGATGCGCTTGCCCTCTTTCTTCAGACGCGTGACCAATCCGACGATCGCGTCCCGGGTTCGGGCGACGTCCGCGGCAAACCGCCGCTGAAACGCGATGTCGTTGAGGCCCATCGCCTTTTCGTCGTCGAGCGCCTGGCGCAGTCGTTCAGTCTGGGCCACGCCGCTGGACGCCTTCTTGGCGTGCACCCGGATCGTGCCGCCGTGGATGGGGACGCGTTCGACGTCGTAGACGGTCAGGCCCACGCGGGCGAACGCCTTCACCAGCACCGCGGCCGAGAAGTACGACAGATGCTCGTGGTAGACGGTGTCGTATTCCTTGTGCTCGATGAAATCGCGCAGGTAGGGCACCTCGATGGATACGCCGCCTTGCGGTTTCAGCAGCAGGGCGACGCCGCCCAGAAAATCTTTCAGGTCGTTCACGTGCGCCAGCACGTTGTTGCCGCAGATGACGTCGGCCAGGCCGTACTGCGTCTGCACCTTCTTGGCGGTTTCCAGGCCGAAGAATTCGTTGACCACCTCGAAGCCATCTTTGCGGGCCATGGCGGCGATGTTGGTGGCGGGTTCGATGCCGATGCCGCGCACGCCGAGGTCACGAAACTTCTTCAGCAGCAGGCCGTCATTGCTGGCGACTTCGATGACCAGCGACGACGGCCCCAGCGCATAGCGTTCCTTCAGTGACGCCGCCAATCCCGCGAAATGCTTCTGCAGGGCATCCGACGTCGTCGACACATAGATGTAGTCGCGAAACAGGATCTGGGGCGACACGATGTGGATTAGTTGCAGCAAACCGCAGTCGGCGCAGGAATACACGTCCAGTGGGAAGGTCAGTTCGGGTTTGTCGGCGGCGCCCGGGTCGACAAAGCTGTTGGCCAGCGGCTGCATCCCCAGCTCAAGAATTCGTTCCAGGTTGCGGCCTTCGCAGACGCGACAGGCGGTGTTGGTCGTCAGCACGTTTTTTGAAACCTTATCATGGGCTTTGTGGGTCAAACGACGGATAGCTAGAATCCCTGTCGGAGATCACGGACGGCTGCACGGGCCACGCGATGCCGAACGCCGGATCGTTCCAGCGCACGCCGCGGGCCAGGTCAGGCCGGTGGTCGGCCGAGATGTGGTACAGCACGTCTGTGTCGTCGGCCAGGGTGACGTACCCGTGGGCGACGCCTTCGGGGATGTACATCATGACCCCGTTTTCCTGCGACAGCTCGGCGCCGAACCAGCGCAGGTGCGTGGGCGAGGCCGGGCGCAGATCCAGGATGACGTCGAACAGCCGTCCCCGTGTGCAGGCGACCAGCTTGTTTTCAAGTCCAGGGGCGCCCTGCACGTGCATGCCGCGCAGGGTTCCGCGCTTCTTGTTGTGTGACACGCTGACCTGCCGAAGGCCGGCGTCGAGGCCATGCGCGTCCAGCTCCTCGTGACACCAGACCCTGGCGAAGAATCCCCGCTCGTCTGCGTGCCGTTCCTGGGTCAGCACATATGCCCCCGGAATGCTGGTCTCGGCGAACCTCAAGGTGGGCGGTTTTTAGCATGGAAAACGCCAAATCTCGACGGGACTCGTGATCGGCGCGCGACCTTGTCAAAGGCGGTCCCCTGTTCTACCGTCGAGCCGCTCGCGCATGACCAACGCCGCCATTCAAGTCGAGGGCATCGGCAAACTGTTCCACATCGGTGGGCCGCAGGAGGCCTATCGAACGCTGCGCGACACCATCACCGACGCCGTCCGCGCGCCCTTTCGTCGCCTGTCGAACATGGGCCGGCCCGGCAAGAAGAAGGTGGATTCGACAATCTGGGCGTTGGAGGACATTTCCTTCAATATCGAGCGCGGCGAGGTGGTCGGCGTCATCGGGCGCAACGGCGCCGGCAAGAGCACCTTGCTAAAGATCTTGTCCCGCATCGTCGAGCCGACGCGCGGGCGGGCGCGGATCGAAGGGCGCGTGGGCAGCCTCCTTGAGGTGGGCACCGGCTTTCATCCCGAGCTCACCGGCCACGAAAACATCTTCTTGAACGGCGCCATCCTGGGCATGCACCGGGCCGAGATCGTACGCAAGCTGGACGAGATCGTCGCCTTCGCCGAGGTCGAAAAGTTCGTACACACGCCCGTGAAGCACTACTCGAGCGGCATGTACCTGCGCCTGGCCTTTGCCGTGGCCGCGCACCTCGAACCCGAGGTCTTGCTGGTCGACGAGGTCCTGGCGGTGGGCGACGCGCGCTTTCAAAAGAAGTGTCTGGACCGCATGCGCGCCGTCGGCAGCGAGGGGCGCACGGTCCTGTTCGTGTCGCACAACATGCCGGCCATCACGCACCTGTGCCCACGCACCATCCTTTTGGACCAGGGCAAGGTCTTGCAGGACGGCCCGTCGTACAGCGTGGTTAGCACCTACCTGAACACGGGCCTGGGCACGACGGCCTCGCGTCAGTGGGATGACGTTGCCCGCCGCCCCGGCAACGAAGTCGTCAAGCTGCACGGTGTGCGGGTCTTGGGTGCCGACGGCGAGCCGTCGTCGACCATCGACATTCGCAAGGAGTTCGCGATCGAGATGGTCTACGAGATCCACACGCCCGGCGTCGTCATCACGCCTCACTACAAATTCTTCAATGACGAGGGCACGTGCCTGTTCACGTCCTTCGATTTCGCCTCCGACTGGTCCAGTCGACCCCGGGAGCGGGGCTTGTACCGCAGTGCCGTCGCGGTTCCCGGCAATCTTCTTGCCGAGGGCAACGTGATCGTGTCGCTGGCGCTGGCCACGACCAAGCCATTGCGCATTCACGTCGACGAGAAGGATGTGGTCGCCTTCCAGGTGGTGGACACCCTGGCGGGGGATACCGCCCGGGGCGAGCACGCCGGTCGCATGCCCGGGGTGGTGCGACCCCTGTTGCCATGGAATACATCGTTCACGCCGGCCCGAGCCGATTGACAGGGCCGTGACCTGGATGGATACCTGGGAGAAATGAACTTGGCCGCCAAGGACAGCAACGGTAGCTCGACTTCGGGACGCTCGCCCGCCGCGATGATTGCGCGGGCCGATCGGGTGGCACGCAAACTGTTGTCGCCCGAACTTCGGGATCGCTTTCGCAAGTTGTGGTCGGGCCGCTACGAGCTGTTGCGCGGGCCTGTCACGTACAACCGGGATGGCCTGGCCACGCGGCACAACGCGGATTTCATCGACGATCCGCGCTTCGCCCGGGCCTACCGCGCCGGCAAAAGCACCGGCTCGTGGTACGGCTCGGACTTGCAGTGGCGGGCCCACGTCCTGTGCTGGGCGGCCGACCGGGGCAGTCGCCTCGAAGGTGACTTTGTCGAATGTGGTGTCGACCGCGGGGGCTTCGCGCTGACCGTGACCGACTACGTCGGCCTCAAGGATCTGCCCAAGCGTTTCTATTTGCTGGATACCTTCGCGGGCCTGTCGGAAAAGCACCTCACCGACGAAGAGCGCAGTCACGGCCTGCGCGCCGGCACCTACGATGACTGCTACGAGCACGTCAAGAAGGTCTTCGCCGGCTACCCGAACATCACCATCATCCGCGGCACAGTTCCCGAGACCCTGTCGCAGGTACCGACGCAGAAGGTGGCCTACCTGTCCATCGACATGAACTCGCGCGAGCCCGAGATCGCTGCGGCCGAATACTTTTGGCCGAAGCTGGTGACCGGGGCGGCGATGGTGCTGGATGACTTCGGATTCACCCCGCGGCACATCGTGCAGAAGCGCGCCTTCGACGAATTCGCCGCGCAGAAGGGCGTGCCCCTTTTGACGCTTCCCACCGGACAGGGTCTGATCATCAAGCCTTGATCACGATTTTGGGTTCGCGGGGGTTCGTCGGGGCGGCGCTGGCCGAGCGAGCGCGGGCAGACGGCCTGCCGGTGCACTGTCCCGGGCGCGATGAAGATCTGACGGGGCGGGATCTGGGCACGGTCATCTACACCATCGGGCTGACCGCCGACTTTCGCACCCGCCTGCTCGACACCGTCGAGGCGCACGTGTCGTACCTGGAGCGCTTGGTTCGTCACAGCCGCTGCGACAGCATCGTCTACCTGTCGTCGGCACGCATCTATGGCCGTGGCGACGGCGGCACCTCCGAGATCTCCGATATCAAGGTTCAGCCGGCGAACCCGGACCACCTGTACAACATCTCGAAGCTCATGGGCGAATCGCTGATCTTGTCGGCTGCGGCCCGCCCGCGGGTGGTCCGGCTGGGCAACGTGTACGGCGCGGATCTGCGCTCGGCCAATTTCCTGACCGACGTGATTGGCAGCGCACTGCGCACCGGGCGGGTCGCTTTGCGCACGTCGTGGGATTCCGAGAAGGACTACATCAGCATCGACGATGTCACGGATCTCATCTTCCGCATCGCTCGGGACGGCCGGGAGACCATCTACAATCTGGCCTCAGGTCTCAATGTGACGAATCGTGAGATCGGCGACTTGTTGGCGAAGCACCTCGGCTGCGAAGTGGTCGTCGAACCTGGCTCGCCGTCCATCCGCTACGCGCCGCTGGACGCACGGCGAATCACGGCCGAATTTGGATTTTCTGCCCGCAGGCTGGCCGACGAATTTCCCGGTCTGCTGCGCGCCTACCGCGCGAACCTGTAACGGTCGATCTAAGCCTTTTCGGCCGATTTTCTGTAGGTTTCACCCAGTTCGACGGCGAAGGACGAAGCCTGCGTCTTGTACACCGTGAAGTGCGGATCGTTGCTTTCCTCGGCCGCCCGGTGGGTCGTGTAGTAGTACAGGTTCAGCGCGCGTCGGTAGACACCGGGCGGGCAGGTCAGCGGGTGGGGATGCCCGTGATTCGAATCTTCACTGGTGTTGAAGACGACCAGACGGTTGAAGATCGGAAAGTACGATTTCACCGGGCCGGTCATCGCCTTGTCCCACATCTCCAGGGCCCCGTGCCATTCGTCCTTCCAGCCGGGGTTCAGGTACAACAGCGCGTTGACGCGTCGGTGCGCCTGCAGTTTGTGGTGCCAGTTGAAATCAGCATGGATGTTGAGGAAGTCCCCGGTGCCGGCAAAATGCGCGCCGCCCCCGATGAAATACGGATCCGCCAGCAGGTTGTCGATGCCGGTCAGGGTTTCCAAAAACAGCACAAACTGCTTGGAGTTCAGTTCGCGCAGCATCCCGCGCAAGGTCGACGGCAGCTTGGTCTCGTCGTGCTGATAACGCTTCAGCGTGTTCTTGTGATCCCGCACGACCCAGTCGATGTGTTCGGGTTCCGGGAAAGCTTCGTTGACCGCCGCGCACAACGTGGGGTCGATGAAGTTGTCGAAGAAGATGTGCGGGAAAGGCCCTGCACTCTGGTATCTCGCGGCGTTTTCCACCGCCAGCTTCGCGTACTTCGGATCGTCGAAGACACCCAGGGGTTGCATCGGTGCAGGGGGATTTTTGTCGGCCATCGCAGCGTTATCCTAAGGCAGGCGGTACGACGCAAACAAGCGAAGTGTTTGCGACTTTCCCGGGTTTAGGCGCGTTTTTTGCCGATAAAGAAGAAATGGTTCGGCCGCAAATAGCCGCTGGCGACGGCGTGCCGTTCGTAAAGGGCAATCAGATCGGCCATCTTGCGCACCAGCGCGTCAGGACCGCGCAGACCGCCCAAAAATCGGTAGATAAAGGACGCGCCGTCGCGGTGTTCCAGTTCTTGTGTCTGGGCCCGCAGGGCGTCCAGGATCTGCTGGCCGTTGGATGAATTGTCATTGGGCGACTGGCCCCCTTCCGACCTGTCCTGCTCGTTGGCGTATTCGAACATCACCTCGTCGATGTAAGTCGCCAGTTGCTTGTCGCCCGCCGATACCTCGGCACCGAGATTCGGTTCGTACCAGTGGCCGGTCACCGCCAGCAGCGATCGCAGCAGGGCCACCTGTGCGGCGTCCTGCGGCCGCCAGCGATCGTGGCAGACCTCATCGCACATCACGACGCCGCTGGGGGCCAGCAGTTCCACGCCCTGCTTGATGAAGGCGCCAGGATCTTCCAGGTGGTGCAGAACGCCCGAATACAGGATGCAATCGAAGGTTCCCGACACCTGCTCGATGGTGGATACCTCGTAGCGCAACGATCCGAAGCCGTCGAGGAAGGGGTTCTCGGCCGCGCATTTCTTGGCAGCCGTGATGCACGAATCCGAGATGTCGATGCCCAGTACGTGGTGGCCGGCGCGCGCGAATTCCAGCGAGATGTAGCCCGCCCCGCAGCCCACATCCAGCATGCGCAACGACCTGCCGCGGTGCTTGTGCAGCATGTCCTGCAACGCGGCCACCGTCCGGCCGAGGAACAGATCCACGAAATGCGGATCGCGCCAGAAGCTTTTGTAAAAGTAGTCGCACTTCACCGCCCGACGGATATCCGGGATGTAGCCGGCCCGCGTCCGGTCCTCGATGCGCTTGTTGAACTCGTCGGCCTCGGCCTTCAGATGGGAGTCGAGCGTGGTCATTTCCCCGACCCCGGGGCGCGCACCCTTTGCAGGTACGCGTCCGGCCAGTAGCTGACCCGCCGCTTGATCTGACCTTCGTTGAAAGGAAAGGGCGGCTCGACCAGCGCGAATTCGGGATTGCGCTGCAGGAACAACCGTCCGGCCTCGCGCGGGTTGTTCCACGCCCAGTCGTCCTTGCTGCGCGGCGCCCCGACCAGATCGCCCATGATCCCGTCGGAGGCAATGATGTACGACCCGACCGACACCATCGGCGCGTACGCCTCCAGTTCGGCCAGCACGTGGTCGCGCGTGTGGTTCGAGTCGAGCATCACCAGGACATTTTCCCCGGGCTTGACCTGCGCGCGCGCGTGCGAGACCACCTTGGCGTCCACCGAGCTGCCCTCGATGAGCGTGATGTACGAAGACAGTTCGTGCGCCTCGATCGCCGCGCGGTTGTGCGGTCGAATCTCGACGTCGATGCCGACCACCCGCCCGCGCCCCATGGCCCGGAACAGGCTGGCGTAGAAAATCAGCGACCCGCCGTGCGCGACGCCGGTCTCGATGACGACGTCGGGCTTCACCGCATACACGATCTCCTGAATGCGGATCATGTCCTCGGGCAGCTGAATGATGGGCCGCCCCAGCCACGAGAAACTGTAGACGTACTTCGTGTCCCAGCCCGCCCGCAGCCACACGCGGCTCAGAATCTCGAAGGCCTCCGGGCTGCCGATGTCGTGCTCGACCGGGGGCCCCTTGCCCTCCGAGACGACGACTCGGTTTCCATCGATGGTGATCATGAGTTCCCCCTTACTTCCAGATCCGCCAGGGCGCGTTGCCGGTTTGCCACAGGCTTTCGAGGTAGCGCTTGTCCCGGATGGTGTCCATGCACTGCCAGAATCGGTCGTGCTTGAAAACCGCCAGCTGACGGTCGGCGGCCAGGCGCTCCAGCGCATGAACTTCAAGGACGCTCTTGTCTCCTTCGAGGTAGTCGAAGACCTTGGGTTCGAAGACCAGAAACCCACCGTTGATCCAGCCCTCGCCGACCTGTGGTTTTTCGTCGAAGGACGTCACAAGATCGCCCTCGATGACCAGGGCGCCAAAACGCGATGGCGGTCGGACCGCGGTGACGGTGGCGATCTTTCCGTGGCTGCGGTGGAACTTGACCAGTTCGGGCAGGTTCACGTCGGCCACGCCGTCGCCATAGGTGACGATGAAGGTTTCGTCGCCCAGCCACGGCTGCATGCGCTTGACCCGGCCGCCGGTCAGCGTGTCGAGGCCGGTCTCGACCAGATGAATGGTCCAGTCCTCGCACGTCCGGTCGTGCATGTTGACCGCGCCCGTCTTCAGGTCCAGCGACATGCTGCCGGTCAGGCGGGCGTAGTCCATGAAGTAGTGCTTGATGAGATCGCCCTTGTAGCCAAGCGCGATGCAGAACTCTTTGAAGCCGTAGTGCGCGAAGTGCCGCATGATGTGCCACAGCACCGGCCGGTCGCCGATTTCAACCATCGGTTTGGGGCGCGTTTCGGTCTCCTCCGCGAGCCGCGTTCCCATTCCCCCCGCAAGCAGTGTGACCTTCATGTGCGGCCCTCCGTCAAAGCAGATCCGCGAAATGTTTTTCCGTCCGCCGGAAATAGAACGCCCCGCTGACCAGAAGCAGCAGGGCCACAACGACGGACAGGGCCGTCATGGGACCCGGCGGCCGCGTGCCGAGCAGCGCCCAACGGAAACCCTCGACGACGCCCACCATCGGGTTGATGCCGTAAAGCGTGCGCCACGGCTGGCCCAACATGCTGGCGGGGTAGGCAATGGGCGTGGCGAACATCCACAGTTGCGTGAGAAAGGGAACGATATAGCGGACGTCGCGGTACACGACGCTCAACGCCGCCAGCCACAGCCCGGCGCCCAGCGCCGTTACCAGCGACAGCAGGAAGAACAAAGGCAGCAACACGATCGCAGGCGTTGGCGCGACCCTGTAGTACAGCATCATCCCCAGCAGCACCACGAAGGACAGGACCAGATCCACGGCGCCCGCCAGGATGGTCGCCGCCGGCATGATCAGCCGCGGAAAGTAAACCTTCTTCAGCAAATTGGTGCTGCCGATCAGGATGCCCGCCGCCTGCGTCACCCCCTGTGCGAAGAAGGTCCACGGCACGAGGCCCGCGAAGCTGAACACCGGGTAAGGCAGGTTGTCCGACGGGATCTTGCCCAGCCGACCGAAAAACAGGCTGAACACCACCATCGTGAAGAACGGCTGGATGATCGCCCACGAGGCGCCCAGCGCCGTCTGCTTGTAGCGGACCTTGATGTCGCGCCAGGTGAGAAAATAGAACAGTTCGCGGTAGGCCCACAGCTCCTTGAGGCGAAGGGACACCCAGCCGCGCGACGGTTCTATGAGGACGATGGTGGTTTCAGGCATCCGGCGGCGCGGCGACGTTACGGCGCTTTATAGGGGTCTGTCCAGGGGATGGAACAGCGCCGGATCCTTGGCCGGAAGCAGCTTCGGGCTGACGTTGCGCACGACGCTGAGGCCGAGGCGCGCGACCAGGTCGGGATCCTTGGTCGCCAGCATGTTGAAGCCGTGCTTGGGGCCCTTGAGGTAAACGCTGTCGGCCGGGATGACCTCGATGGCCCAGCCTTCCATCGACCGGTTGTCGTGGAAGTCGCGAATCGCGAACAGCTGGTATCCGTTAGACATCATCAGCTGAATGATCGACGTGGAGGGCAATCCGTTGGTCCAGTCCATGTAGTGCGAATTCACCTCGAAGATGACCACCGGGGCCTTGCCGGCCGGCTGCCGCAGAAGGCCCTGGGCGCCCTTGAGCGCGCGTTCCTCGCCGCCTTCCATGTCCAGCATGATGATGCCGACGTTGTCCAGGCCCAGCGATCTTGCGTAATCGTCCATGGTGGTGGACGTCACCGTGGGCCGTCCGTCCGCGGCGACACCCGGCTCGCAGAACCCCAGGCCAAGCGGGCCTTCAATAGATAGAACTTCGCCGCTGCTGTCCCAAAGGGCGTTGCGACAGGCGACGACATTCTTGATGCCGTTGATCTCCATGTTGTGGACCAGCTGGCCAAACTTTTCCCCGGTGATCTCGAAGGCGTGCACGCGTCCGCCCGGTGGCATGGCATGCGCCATCGGCAAGACCTGATCGCCGATGTACGCGCCGCCGACGATGGCGTTGGTCGCGCGCGCCGCCAGCATCGTCAGCAGTCTGGTTGTTTGCGGCTCCCACACGTGGTCCGGCTCGGCGTCCAGTGTCAACAGCAGCGCCCGTTCCAGGCGGCTTTCAGGCCGCAGGTCGAAGATCAGTCCGTTCTTCAACTTCATCCGGTGGTGGGGAACGTCTTTCAGCAGCGCGCTGACCAAAACCCAGCGGACGTCATCGCGGAAGGTTTCCGGGTCCGGGGCGCGCAGCTCAGCCTGGCGCAGAAGCTCGAACAGATCTGTGCGGGTGGCCGGGTCGCGCCCGATGTGTGACAGCGCCTTCAAGACCGCTTCGGGATCGGTATTCGGGAGATCCATCCAACCTGCCAACCTTTCAGGGGCTTCGGGCGGCGCGGCCGATGCCGATCCGCCGTCCCCAGCCCTTCAGTCTTTTCCAGTCGTGCTTGTACGCTCCGAGGGTAAACATCGCCAAAATGAGAGGGATCAAGACCTTGCGCTGTGGCGGGATCATCTTGGACTCTCGCAGCATCCTGACGGCGAAGGGCAATGTCCGGCTGCGGTCGTTCCCGTCGTCCAGTTGCACTTTGTAGGCCTCGATGATCTTTAGGGCGTACTTGGGGTCAGAGCGCACACCCCGGATGTGCAGCACCTCGGGCACGGTGATCAGGCGCTGCGATAACGCTATCTCCGCGATGAACAGCCGATCCGAGCCGCGGAAGTTACCGAAGGTTGTGAAGTGCTGGCGTAAAAACGCGTGCCGGAAAACGCCGTACATGAAGATGGCGTATTCGCTCGAAAAGTTCAGTGCCACGCGCAGGGCCAGGCCCACCCGTCCCGCGCTGTAGAGATCCGGGTAAATGACGGCTGCGCCCCAGTCCTCACCCTTATAGGTACGTCGCCGGAAGCCGCTTTGCGCGACGACGGCGTCGCCGTGGGTTCGCAGGGCGTCGACCAAACTGGAGACGAAAGTGGCTTCCCACAGGTCGTCGCATCCGGCCCACATGAAGAATTCGCCCCGGGCCTTTTCAAGGACGATACGAAAGTTCGGGTACGGACCCAGATTCGTGGCGTTGCTAAAAACTCGGATGTTGGGGTGCTTGTCGGCATAGTGCCGCGCAATCGCCAGGGTGTCATCCTCGGACGCGTTGTCAGAGATGATGATCTCGGTGGGCGCGTAGGTCTGGGCCAGCAGCGCATCGAGGGCCCGGGCCAGGAAACGCGTGCCGTTGTAGACCGGCAGCCCGATGCTTACCAGGCCGGGAGTTTCAGAAGGCGGGCTGTCGGCGACCACGCGCGCAAATTAACACACATCATTCGTCACTTGCCCGTGAAGCGCGGGGGCCGCGCGTCGACGAAGGCCTGGTACGCCTCACGAAAGTCAGCCGTGCGCATGCACGCCTGCTGGGCATACGCTTCTGCGTGCAGCGCCGACGGCAGGTCGAGGGCCGCCGAGCGATCCAGCATTTGCTTGGTGACGCCGTGGGCGAAGGTCGGGCCGGCGGCGATACGTTCCGCAAAAGCGATGGCGTCGTCGATCAACCGATCGGACGGCACCACCCAATTGTAAAGGCCCCAGCGCTCGGCCGTGGTCGCATCGATCACGTCGCCCGTGTACAGAAGTTCTGCTGCGCGTCCCAGACCGACCACCCGCGGCAGAAGCCAGGTGACGCCCATATCCGCCGCCGATAGTCCGACGCGGGGGAAGACAAAGCCGATGCCAGCGTCCGGCGTGGCGATGCGCAGGTCGGCGGCCAGCGCCAGGGCGGCACCGGCCCCGACGGCGATCCCGTTTACGGCTGCAATGATGGGCTTGCCCAGTTGACGCAAGGCCAGCACCGTATCGGAGGTCAGGCGCGCGAACGCCAGTAGTTGGGGCACATCGCTGTGTACCAGGGCGCCGATGATCTCTTGAACGTTGCCGCCCGAACAGAATCCGCGCCCGCTGCCGGTGAGCACCACCGCCTTGACGGACGCGTCCTGGGCGAGGGCACCCGCTGCGTCCCGCAGCTCGCGGTATGTCTCGAACGACAGGGCATTCAGGATGTCGGGCCGATCCAGTGTCAGGGTCGCCACGCCGCTGTCGGCCACGGCGAGCTTGAAGGTGCTCGGCTCGGTCATGGCAGAACCGCCAGGGCCTGGACCTCGACCACGGCTTCGGGGTGCAAAAAGGCGCTGACCTCGACCAGGCTGATGGCCGGGTAGTGCTGCCCGAAACGTGCCCGCCAAAGCAGACCCAGATCCCGGGTGGCCGCCCGGTAGTCGTCGAGATCGCGTACGAAGATGGTCATCGAGGTCACGTCGGCGGGGCGACCGCCGGCCGTCTGGACGACGCTTAACACGTTGTCGAGGGCCGCGGCGAACTGCGCCGGCAGGCCGGCCGCCAGGTCGCCGTCCGGCATGCTGACGCCGATCTGGCCCGCCACCGCCAGCAGGGCGCCCCTGGCCAGGATCCCGTGGCTGTAGCCTCGGGGTCGCGTCCAGCCGTCGGGGTGGATGATTTTTTGCGCCAAGATTGGCTTTTATAACACGCTGTAATAATTGACTAATAATTGTTAATTCTGGCAGTCGCCATCGCGGCTTGACAGGCGCAATGGGGTGCCTATACCTATGCACGCCCGAAGGGGTCCCAAACGATGCCTGTCTACGAATACGAGTGCGCCGCCTGCAACCACAGGTTCGAGGAATGGCAGAAGATCACGGACAAGCCGGTCAAGGTCTGTCCGTCCTGCAAGGCGCGCAAGGTGGAACGGCTGATAAGCCAGACGTCCTTTCAGCTCAAGGGCGGCGGCTGGTACGGGGATCTTTACGCCAGCTCCAAGCCGGGGGCGGGCGGCGACAAAGGCGCGAAGGCCGAGTCGAACACCGACAGCAAAGCCAAGCCCGCGGCCGAGTCGGGCACGAAGTCCGAGACAAGTTCATCGACGTCCAAGGACACCCCCAAGGACAGTGGCAAGGACAGGAGCAAGGACAGCAGCAAGGACAGCAGCAAAAAGGGCGCCGGGGGCAAGGGCGCCGCGACTTCGAAATAAACGACCGAGACACGAAAGAAGGAGAACGGAACATGAAAATCAGGCCACTTTACGACCGTATTCTGATCAAGCGCGTGGACGAGGAAAGCAAGACCTCGGGCGGGCTTTATATCCCCGATACCGCCAAGGAAAAGCCCCAGGAGGGCCTGGTGGTGGCCGTCGGCAACGGGAAGGTTCAGGAAGACGGCAAGCTGCGCAAGCTGGACGTCAAGGCCGGCGACAAGATTCTCTTCAGCAAGTATTCGGGCAACGACATCAAGATCGATGGTGTCGAACATCTCATTCTGCGCGAGGACGACATCCTTGCGATTCTCGATTAGTCCGTAGAAAGGAAAACGAACATGGCAGCCAAAGAAATCGTATTTGCACAGCAGGCCCGGCAGTCCATTGCCACCGGTCTGAACATCCTCGCGAACACCGTCAAGGTCACGCTGGGACCCCGGGGCCGCAACGTCATCATCGAGAAGAGCTGGGGCTCGCCGACGGTGACCAAAGACGGCGTGACCGTGGCCAAGGAAATCGAGCTTGAAGACAAGCTTGCGAACATGGGCGCGCAGATGGTCAAGGAGGTCGCCTCCAAGACATCCGACGTCGCCGGCGACGGCACCACGACGGCCACCGTGCTGGCGCAGGCCATTTACAACGAGGGCTCGCGCCTGGTTGCCGCGGGTCACAACCCGATGGACATCAAGCGCGGCATCGACGCGGCGGTCCTGAAGATCGTCGCCCACTTGAAGGATCAGTCCAAGCCCACCAAGGGCAAGACTGAAATCGCCCAGGTCGGCACCATCAGCGCCAACGGCGAGGCCGTGATTGGCGACATCCTGGCCGAGGCCATGGAGAAGGTCGGCAAAGAAGGCGTGATCACCGTCGAGGAAGCCAAGACGATGGAGACGACGCTGGACGTGGTCGAGGGTATGCAGTTC
>JANXXE010000139.1 GCA_025350815.1 Myxococcales bacterium
AGGCGCTGGCAGAAACCGTGGATGGTCGAAATCGGCGCGCCGTCGAACGCGAACAGGGCCGCCTGCAGCTTGCGCCGGGCGCGGTCATCGATGATCCAGCAATCGTCATCGGGCGCATCCCGTGCGGCCTGGGCGCGCGGATCTTCGGGCCCAAGATCTTTGAGCTCTTGCAGCTTCTTGCGCACCCGGTGGATCAGGTCAGCCGTTGCTTTCTCCGTAAAGGTCACCACCAGGATCTCTTCGAGGCGGGCGTCGTGCACGACAAGCAACTCGACCACCAGGTGCTCGAGCACATAGGTCTTGCCTGTACCGGCCGAGGCCTCCACGACGGCGTGACGGCGGCCGAGGCGGGCGAGCTCGGGCGGCTTGCGGTAGCGAACGGTGGCCGTCACGGCGTCTCCTCAGCGGCTGCGCTAAGCTCGAAGAACAAGCCGAAACGCCGACGGACCATGTCGGCCGCAACGTCGGGGCTGGGCGGGTCATGACGTTCCACCGCCTCGGGCACAGGACCCAAGGCAGAGCTGATGGCAGTCGTCCTGGGAAACTGGAGGTGCTGATCCCGAAGCGACTCGATGCATTCGACGATCGATCTGACCCGGCTTTTGCTGACCCGGCCCTTGCTGCCCCGGTGGGATTCGAACACCGCCTCGCAGGGCAACAGATACGGATGGACGCCAGTCGCGCGCCCACGGACGTCGAGGGCGCCGGTGAACATGTCGCAAACAATGGCAGCCAGATACGCGCGCGCGCGATCGGCGCTGATGGGGCCGAACCCACCGTCTGCGTCCGCTGCCGAGTCCTGCCCGTTTGACCACAGGGCGTATACCGATGAAGGGCCGTCTGCCAGACCGGCGGCCGCAAGGGCCAGATGATCGACGAAGGCCGCCAGCCAGCGCTTGGAATCGCGCGAACCGCTTTCGACTTTGCGCCTGCACGACAGCAACAGCGTGCCCCGACAACCGCCGGGCTGGATCTGCAGGCCCGTCCGCCCGACCAGCGCGACCTGCGTCTGGCGCGGCGCCAGGCCATCCACCCCGGGCACCGTGGCGTCCAGCGTGACGGCATCACGGATGTCGGCGTTGTCCTCGTGCTCGGTCGCGCGACCGAAACGCACGATCTGGCCGCCACACGGTACACCGCCCCCGATCGCGCTGAGGTCGGCCCACCACCCGCGCAGGATCGCCTCGTGGACCCCGCGCTCGATCTGCCCGAACAGACCGGTCGGACCGCGACCGGCCAGCTCCTCGTGCAAGCACTCATCATGATAAGTCCGCGCCACCGATTCCCACGAGGGCACGCACCCCGCCGTCAGGGCGCGAATCATCGACCGGCGCAGCAAAACGGTCGTCCCCCGTCGATCTGTCTCGAACGGTTCGTCCTGCCGATCCAGCAGATCTTCTTCGCCCTCGATTTCACGCAGTCGCAGGCGAAAACGCGCCGATCCTTGCAGGGGATCCTCCAAAAACTGGCGGATGTCTGCCAGGGACACCACCAGCCGCGGCAGCGCCTTGTCACCCCGATCGCCCCCCGCCGGCAGGGTGTGAATGCCCAGGCGCGCGGCCAGCGGCGTGAAGATCTCGGGGGGCAACGTCCGGCGCAACGTCGGGATGTCCGGCAGCACAGCCCCCATCGGGACCGTGTCGCGCAAGGATTGTCCGAGGGCTTTCGCCGCCCATTCCCGTCGCCCGAGCGGCAGCGCAGCCAGGCGATCCTCGTCGTCGAAGCGGCGCAGGGGCCCAGCCGGATTCGCATCGAACAGCAGGCGGCTTTCCTCCGCTGACAGGTGGCCCTGCCGCAACAGCTCGCCGAGTTCCAGCAAGACGGACGATGGTTGTAGCGGCTCGCCAGTCAATTCGTCCCGCGCCACGTACGACAGCACCAGCCGCTCGCGCGCGCACAACACAGTCTCCAGGAACATATAAAGATCCTGCTCGCGCGGCGTCACATCCCCGACGTGGCGCCGTCCCCCGCGCAGATCCAGCTGCGCCCGCCGCGTCGACGACGGAAACTGACCTTGGCCCAGGCCCAGCGCAAACACCGCCCGAAATGGGATGGCACGCATGGGCACGAAGGCCGCAACCGTCACACCGTTGGCCAAATACTGGCCCCGCGCACCGCCCGCGGCCGCAAGGGCGCCTTGTACCAGCTCGGCGGCAATGCGGTAGGACACCGGCAAGGGGCCCAGCCCCACGTCTTCCAGGCCCTCGATTTCGCGCAGGCACTGGGCGACCAGGGTTTCCTCCGCCTCGTCCGCAGGGATCAGATAGCCGGTCAGCAGACCACGGATGAATTCCATCCAGTCAGCCAAAGGGCGCTGGCGTGGGCCCGTCACACCAGCGGCAAAGCGGGCGTCCTCGATTAGCGATCGCACCAATGTTGCGAAGGCCAGGGCGCTTGATTCGTCGTCCGGGATCTGGTCGGCGGGAAGATACGACTGACCCGCGAAATCAACGACCGACGAATCGCCGCTGCGCGGTCCGGCCATCAACGCGCCCAGCGCCAGGCGCCGCAACCCCTGATCCCAGTTCAGGATGTCGCGTTCGATGTATGTGTCACGGTGATCGCCGTGATCGGCGCCGTGAAGGATGCCCAGCTCGTCGCACAGCCGCACCCACTGCGTCGCGGTCGCCCCCGGAAATCGGGCCATCAGCGATGGATGGGTCAGCAACGGCAGCCATTCATGCCGCGAAAAGGATCCCAGCGGCAGCGCCAGCAACATCTGGAAGGCCTCGCCCAGTCGGTGCCCGCCGGCCTGGGGCAGGTCGATCACACTGTGGGGAAGGCCGTGGCTTTCGCCGAAGACCGCGCGCACATGCGACAGGTACGACGCCTTGGTCCCCTCGGGCACAATCACCGCAATGTCATTGAACCGCAGCGTGGGATCAGCGCGCATCATGGCCCAGATCTCCGCCGCAACGATTTCCAGTTCGCGACGCACGCCCGGACACGGAAGGACGGTGATGCTGCGATCGGCGCCCAGCGGCGGGACGGCCGGATCCCGATCCACGCGCGCCACACGTTCAAGAATGTCATCTTGCAGGCGCCCCAGCAGCGTCGGCGCAAAGTCCGCGGGCCCACGGTTGGCGACAAAGCGCCCCTCGAAATCGCCGTCGGTAAGCTGATTGAGCAGCCGGACGTTTTCGCGACCTGGTCGGCCCCACAGACGCAACGCCAGGTTCTCGTTGTCCCCGTCGAGGCCAAACGGATCGTCGCCCAGAGCCAGGTCCAGCTGTCGCGTCGCCGTGCCCCCGGCCGCGCGCGCGGTGCGCCGGCGTGCCTCGCCCCTGGTCTCGACGTCCTCCCAAAACTCGCGACAAGGATTGAGGGTGTAGATGCGGACGTCCATGTGCCGCGCCAGCGCCGCCAGCATGCGGTGGTACGCGCGCGCCACGTACGACACGCCAAAGACGTGCAGCGTGGACCCGAGACCGCGAACCGCTAGCTGGCCGCGCGCCTCTGCCGTGGCGATGAGTTCGCCAAGCGGCAGCCACGACACGCCCTCGGCAGCCGACCGCCGCGCCAGCAAGGCGTCGCGCCCGAAGATCGCCAGCCATAACCGGCGTTGCCAGGTCCGGGTGGCGGTCTCGCCCGCCACGTCGGCCGTCCCGGCAGCTTGCCATTCCGCCAGCATCTGCGAGCGCGAATTGGCGTACTCGTCGAACAGCCGGGCAAGCTCGGCCGCCAGCTGGCAGCGCCGTCGATCGATTGTGTCGGGCCTGGCCCCCGCCGCCATGAGATACGCCTGCACCGCACCCAGCCCCGGCGTCCGCAGAAGGGCATCGTCGTGCAACAGCGTCAGCAGGCAGCCGTGAATCTGGGCGACCTCGACCGCCCGCGCACCGGGCAAGGCGGACTCCGCCACCCGGGCCAGAAGTTTGCGCAAGAAGGTGACCTTCAGATTGGCTGCAATGCCCGACGCCTGGGCCAGCCCCAGCTTGACGTAGGTCTCGACGTTGCGATTGGGCACCACCAGCGCGATGGGGACCAACGGGTGCGCCGCACGTCGTTCCTCGTCGACCTGCTGCACCAGCGCCCGCAACAGCTCTTCTGTGCGGTTTGAGTAGCAGACGTGGATCATGGACGGCCGACGATACTCTGCGGGGTCCAGACTTTCACGCCAAAGGACCTCGGGTGTAAGCTGGGGCAAGCGCCGTGGGCGTGCCCTGGGCTTCATGACCATAGACGCGCCCGAAACCGACCGAGAACCTGTCCCCTTCGTGAAGGTCGGCGACCTGGCCGAGGGTTGGATGGGCCACGTCGAAATCGTCATGCAGCCCGACGGGCGGCGGGTCCGCCTGTTCGCCCGCAAACGACTTCACGCGCGATACCGCGTGGATCCGGCCTTCCGGGCGATGTTTTTGGAAGACGCGCGCGTGGCCCAATCGATACGGCACGACAACGTGGTGCGGGTGTTCGAAAGCGGCGAGGACGCGGATGGACCCTTCCTGATCATGGAACTGGTCGACGGCATTCCCGTGGTGGACCTGGTCACCTGGGCAGAAGGCGACAGCCGCGGACTGCCACAACAGGTGGCCATCCGTATCGCCCGCACCGCCGCGCTTGGGTTGCAGGCTATACATGAACAGGTCGGACCGACAGGTGCGCCACTGGGTTTGCTTCACCGCAACGTTTCCGGGCAAAACATTCTGGTCGGTCACGACGGCACCGTCCGGTTGACCGACGTGGCCATCGCCCGGGCTCTCGGCGGCGATGCGGCGGCGGGCACGACCTTGGTCCGGGGCAACAAGGGCTATCTGTCGCCCGAGCAATTGCGCCTGCAGCCCCTCGACGTGCGCGCCGATCTTTTCGGTCTGGGGGTGGCCCTGTGGGAAATGCTGGCGGGCGAGCGCCTGTATCCCAACCGCGAAGGAGCAGACGGCCCCCGCGGCATCCTGCACGAAGCGATTCCTGCCATCGCCGAGCTGCGCGAGAACGCCAACCCCGCGCTTGCCGATCTCCTGGCCAGCCTGGTGGCGCAGGACAGGGATCAGCGTCCCGGTACCGCAGCGGAGATCGTCTCGCGTCTCGACGAGATCCTGACGCCGCTGATCACAAAGCAGGGGGCGATCGAAATCGAGCCCTTCATGAGTCGGGCTTTCCACGCCGTCCACCGCGAACAGCAGGCCGAGCTGAACGCGCAACTGGAACAGCTGGGGGTCGAGCGCAGCTCGACGCAAACACCCAAGATTCGACTGGACGGCGGTCGGGGCCGCGTCGCCCGCGCGGCCGTGCGACGGCCGCCGACGAAGGTGGAACTGTGGTTGATGCGTGCTGCGATCGCGGCGGTCGCAGTGGCAGCGGGCTTCATGGTGTTTATGGGTGCGCACAGCAACGCCACGATCCCACCGCCCCCCGCACGGAAGGTCCCCGACCCCGGCCAGACCAGAACGGCGTGGGCGGGCGGCTGGCACTCGTGCGGCATCGAAGACAAGGTCCTTTATTGCTGGGGCAAGAACAGCCAGGGCCAGCTGGGCGTGGGCGGCACGGAAGACGAGTGGACCCGCCGGCCCGTGGCAAGTCTGGTCGATCCCGCAAACGTGGCGACGGGGCTGCTGCACACCTGCGCATGCGCGCGCGATGGACAGGCGTACTGCTGGGGACGCAACAACGAAGGACAATTGGGACTCGGCATGGCCGGCGTCGGCGATCGGCCCACACCGACGGCTGTGTCTGGATTGACCGATTGCGCGCAGCTTGCCGCGGGTCCCTCGCACACCTGCGCGCGGCGGTTCGACGGCACGGCGGCGTGCTGGGGTCTCAACGATCATGAACAGGTGGGACGGCCGGCTTCACCCGCCGTCCTTGTCCCCACGACGGTGACCGGACTGGTCGATGTCGCGCAGATTGCGACCGGCGGCGCGGCCGGTGGTGGGCAATTCACCTGCGCCCGCAGCAGCAACGGCGCGGTCCTGTGCTGGGGCGACAACGGGCATGGCCAGTTGGGCGACGGAACAAAGGTGTCGCGCGCGCGCCCTGCCCCGGTCAAGGGCATCGACGACGCGGTCGAGCTGGCGCTGGGCGGACGATTCGCCTGCGCGCGACGACGATCCGGAAAGGTCGTCTGCTGGGGCGACAATTCAACCGGGGCGCTGGGCGACGGAACGCGCAGCGATCACACCACGCCGGTACAGATTGGTGGACTCAACGACATCGCACAACTGGCGGCGGGTCTTGGCCACGCCTGCGCGCTGTCGGCGAAGGGCGAGCTGCGCTGCTGGGGCGACAACCGGTCGGGGCAGATCGGCAACGGAACGCGCGAGGCGTCGCTGGCCCCCGTGCGCGTCGTCGACGTTGATCGATTCATATTCGTGACCGCCGGTCTGTCACACACCTGCGGCCGCCACGCCACGGGTCTGGTTTGCTGGGGCGACGGAGAAAACGGGCAACTGGGAACCGGATCGGACAACACCCGGGTCCGGCCTGCCTCCGTTCCGGGATTTCATTACTAGACCGCGCGGGACGAGAACGGGCTCAGAAATAACCCTGAATTTCCAGACGGCCCTCGCGGTGCTCGCCCGCTTGCTCGCCAATGATGCGCACTTGGGTCCGGCGCCCCAAATTCCACGCCTGGCCGACAAAAAACTCGGGGCGACGACGCCCGTCACCCAGGAAATAAAAAAGGTAAGCGCCGCTGGCCTGGACCTGCGCCACTGCACCCAGTTGCAGCACGGCGTTCACCGCGCCACCGATCCCGCCGCTGTAGCCGCCCCGGAAGGCCGAGCCGCCGGCCATCTCGCTGTCAACGGTGGCCATCAACAATCCCCGACGCACCGGGCGCCAGGCCAGGCCGCCCCCCGCGCGCGCGCCAGCCTCCAGGCACGACGCGTCCGCGCATCCCATCTGCCGCGCCTGGCCACCCCCGAAGCGGACTTTCCAGGATGACTTGACTGTCCACGAATCATACGGCGCCGCCGACACGATGTTGATGAGGTCGATGCGTTCGGGCAGGACCCGGTGATTGTGGTCGTCGATGCGCAGGCGCAGATTGCCCATTTCCAAAACGGCGTCGGACTGGTAGCCGCTGGGCGCGTCCAGGAAGTCGTGCAGGGCGAATCGGATCGCGATCTCCTCGAAGGCACCGGCCTGCCCGCGCGCAACGCCCGTGGCGACACCGGCACGAAACGAACGATGGCCAGACTCCGGGGGGCCGGTCGCCGGCTCGGCCCCGGTGGACTGCGGTGGAACGCCCGTGCGACCGCGCAGAATCAACAACTGGCGCTCCTTGTCCTTGAACGCGGCGCCGGGCTCGCCCTTCAGTCCTTCCCGGTAGCGCAACAGATCGTAGGCCGCGTCCAGGGTCAGGGCCTGCCGTTGGGGCACAAAGGGTGCCAGCAACGACGACGCCTCCCCGCCCCGCTTGACCAGCGTCTCGGCCGTCGCCACCTCTGCCCCCGTCATGCCGCGCTTGCGCGTCAGCATCTGGGCGCGCAACGACGGCCGTGTGCGTACGGTTTTGACCAGTCCGGGCACGGCCAGTATGGCCCGTACCGTATCCATCGGGATGACCGAGCCCGTGAACTGTTCGCTCAGGTGCAAGGAAGGCCGGGCGGCCTCCAGCAGGCCCAGCAGAAAGTAGGAACAGTTCTCGCTGAAGAAGAAATAGTCGAAGTGCGTGCTGCGGGTTTCCCAGGCGTGCTGCACCATCCGCTCGGCCTGCTCGGCCGTCAGGGACAGTTCGTATTCCCACAGATCCCGACTTTCGATGTTCGAGTATTCCTGGATCTTCACGTAGGCAGGCATCATGTAGAAATAGCCACGAAAGCCGCCCAAAACGCCCTTGATCGCGTAGAGGATCCCGTTGTCCGTGTCGATGTCGGCGGCAAAGTTGATGATGTAGTCGAGCATGGGATTGCCCTGCGTCGTCGCGCGGGACAGACGGAAGAAGGTATGGCCGTACATCGACGCCGGGCTGTTCAGATACGCCGACGCGTACATCAACGTCACGCGCTCGGCCGACAAGGCCTGTCGCCAGGTCTCGAACAACGGACACGGCTGGCCGGGGATCTGCGCCGGATCAATCGCCAGCGCGGACTTGAGCCAGGCCCAGCGCGCGGGAAAGCGACACTGCGCATGCTGGGTGGCCTCGGGGCGGCGCGGATCCAGGGGCCTTGGCGCTTCCGCGAACGCCGCCAGCGTCGCGTCCAGTTCGGCCGCGGGATCGGTCTTTCCGTCGGGGCCCGCCAGGAAGAATCGTGGACCATCGGCCTCGCTGCGCCACGTGCCCCGACTGGTTTTGCGGTAGTGCAACAAGACCTGCCACTGCCGGGAGACAGCCAGGCCCTGCCGATGCGCGGCGGCGCGCAGGCCGCGCAGGTAGTCCTTGCGGTGGCCGTCATCAGCCCGGGTGGGCGCCACCGACAGCGCCGTCAACAGGCCCACCAAAAGAAAGACCCGACGATCCACAGGGGCTCGCCGGGTCCGGGTACACATCGAAGGAAGACTACTTCTTTGCGAGCTGCATCGGGCGACCTTCGGCGCGCGCGATCGCGCGCTCGTCGCTGCACCCGATGGCCAGGGCCGGCGTGGCCTTCATTTCGGTCTTCAGGGTCGACAGCATCTGCATCGGCGAGGTTGTCGACGAAGCGAAGATCACCTCGTACTTGGTCTGGGTCATCTTGGCGAGGGTGGGCTTCGCCGATTCCTCGCAGCCGAGGAGCGTCCCGAACGACGACAGGAACTCGCCGCCGCCGGACGCCATGTTGCGCTTCAGATCCTGGAAGTTCACCTCGGCAAAGGCAGCCTGTTCACGCTGGGCCTTGACCACGCCACCCTGCACGCAGTTCGAGGTGCCCGAAGTGATGCCGAATGTCTGGCTCCCGAATGTGCCGTTCGTTGTGGCTGCGAGGACCTGCATGACCATCGAGTTGTCCTTGCCAAACAGGATCGAACCCAGGCCACAGCCGGCCATGCCGTATTCGGCGCGCGCCGCGCCCGCGGACAGAAAGATCGCCATTCCCAACCCCAGCGTCAGTTTCTTCATGCCTGTCTCCTCCGTCGGATCTGCACCGCCGCGCCCGGACGGTCCACTACGGACAGCCCCATGGAATCGCGGCGCCTCGACTGTAAAGGAGGTGGCGACAGCGGGCAAACTGTTTGCGTCGGCGTCTAGCGCAGGGCCAGCGACCAGCACGCGACGACGGCGAAGGCACTGAACGCCAGCAGGCCGACCTGCACCACCCAGGGCACCTGGCGGCGCACAGCCACGCCCGCCCCGCAGCCGAACACCAACCCCGCGCCCAGGCCCGTCAGGTGCGCCACGACGTCGGTGCGTGGCCCCACGCCCAGCATCGCGAACAGACCCAGACACGCCGCCAGCACCACGAACGCCCGTCGCAAACCGCCGCGCGGATCGGGCTGTCCGCGCAGTCGCCGCACGATCTGCAAACCGCCGAGAAGGCCCAGTGCCGCGAAGGTTGCCGTCGACGCCCCCACCGAATCGTGATGCGCGCCGTACAGGTACGCCGTCGCCAGATTGCCCGAGGTTCCCGCCGCGGCGACCAGCAGCAGGGCCAGACCATCACCCAACCAGCGACCAAGCGGACTGATGAAGATGATGGCCGCGGCCGCGTTGCCAAGAACGTGTGCGATGTCCGCGTGCAACGTCAACGCGGTCACCGCGCGCCACCATTGCCCCCGCACGATGTGATCGGCCACGGCCGAGCCGGCGCGAAACCATCCGCCCGCGTCAGCCTCGCGGGGCCCCGTGACCGCGAAGAACGCCACCAGCGCGACAGCCGCCGCAACCCCGGCCAGCGACTGTCCATGGTCGGGGATCTGGCCCTCGCGCAGGGCGCGCTCGCTTTCCTCGCGGGCCTCGCGATCGTGGGCATTCAGCGTGGCGATCGCGCGCGCCGCCGCCGTCGGTTCGACCCAGACGCCCCAACCCGCCTGCCGCTCACCGGGCGGATCCACGCGGTGCTCGATGCCCAGCGCGTGCAACGCGAAGGTCCAGCTTTCGGCCACGCGCTCGTCGGGCGCGACCCGCACCAGAACCCAGTCGGCGATCTCGGTCATGTGTCGGGCCCTGTCGCACGACACGCCCACAGCTGACGACGCAGGACGCCCGCATCCAGGCCCTCGCCGATGAACACCAGTTCGGTTCGCCGTGGTCCTGCCGGCCATGGTTCGAGAAACGCCAGACCCAGCTCCGTGCCCGCGCGTTCGAGAAAGCCCCGACGGCCTTCACCCGCGATGTGCACGAAACCTTTTGCCCGCACCAGCGCGGGGCCCAGGCGCCGGCACAGCGCAAGCAGCGGCTCGGCCAGCAAGGGCGCGTCGTCGACGAAACTGGCCGCCACCAGCTGGCCGTGGTGGTGCCCGGCGTCGACAGGGCGACGTACGCCCCCGGGTGCCCGGCCGTCGAGCAGCCACGGCACCAGTTCCCCCGTGCCCTCGGCCGTCGTCGGGAAGCTGGCGCGCTCGGCGTCGCGGTTCAGACCATCGAGCGCCCGGTGCAAGTCGCGCAGCCCGTCCGACGACACCAGATCCAGCTTGGAGACCAACAGGCGATCGGCGGCCACCACCTGCGCCCGCGCCTCGGCGTGGCGTTCGAACGTCGCCACCGCCGCCGCCGCATCCACCACCGTCACCACACCCGCCGGCGTGACCCTCACCTTTTCAGCGGCCCGCGTCGTCAGATCGGCAAGGCCTGCCAAGATGGGCGCGGGTTCCGCGATGCCGGTGGTTTCCAGCACGATGATCTCGGGGCGAGAACGATCCAGCACCTCGTCAAGCGCGGACCACAGTTCTTCCTGCGTGCTGACCTGGTGACAAACACAGCCACCCACCAGTTCGACCACGTCGCCCGCCCGGGCCTTCAACAGCTTGCCATCGATGTCGATGCGACCGAGCTCGTTCACGATCACGGCCACCCGTCGGTGGTGCTGCGCCCCCAGCACACGGTTGAGCACCGTCGTCTTGCCGGCCCCCAGAAAACCGGTCAGGAGAATCAGCGGCACACGACCGCCAGGCACGCCAAACACATCGGGCATCGCCCGCAAGGATGTCAGAAGCCCGTCCAATGGGCGACCCTGCGGCCGGCTTTTGTTGTACGATGATCAGCGTGCGGCGCAGTTTCATCGGCCAACATTCCCGACGTGCGACCCTTGTCTGTTTGCTGGCAGCGCCACTTGTGACAGATCCGGCTGCGGCGTGGGGGGCAGGCGACGGCTTGGGGGCCCAGCACGTGGCTGTGTTGCGCCTGGAATTCGCCGGCAACATTCCCGACGCCGGGCGAGAACTTTTTTCGACCCGCCTGACAGAGGGTCTCGCTGCCGCCGGTTTCCAGGTCCTGGCGGGCGACGCGGTGGACGCCAAGCTGGCAGGCCAGGGTGACGCCAGCACCTGTCGTGAGGCCGCCTGCTTTCCGCGGGTCGCCGAATTGCTGGAGGTCCCCTACCTCGTGTCGGGTCGGGTCACCGAAAGCAACAAGAGCTACGCCATCGCACTGAAACTGGTGAACGGCCGCACCGGCGCCACGGTTGCCGGTGACAACGAGCGCTGCGAGACCTGCGGCATCGAGGACGCCGGTGAAAAGATGGCACTGGCCGCCGCCGCACTACGGGCGCGCATCGAGGCCCTGGCAAGAGCACCCGCACGCTTCATCATTCGCTCACAACCCTCGTCGGCGACCACGCTTGTCGACGGAAAGGCCGTCGGCACCACGCCACTTGATCTGGAACTGACCGGTGGACGACACACCCTGACCCTGAGTCTGAACGGCTACGGGCGACGCGATCGAACGTTCACGGTGGTCAATGGCCTCGACGAAACGCTGGATCTGGATCTGGTCGCCCGACCCGGCGACTTTCCCTACACAGCCGTCGGCTGGGCCAGCATCGCGGTGGGCGCCCTGGCCGTGGTCGCCGGCGTGTGGGCCATCTGGGTCGACGGCAAGGAAGTTGCCTGCGCCGCAGCCGAGCAGGACAAGATGAACCACTGCCCCTATGTGCACAAGACCAGTGGCCTGGGTGCTGGGCTAATCGGCCTCGGTGCCGCATCGGCCAGCCTGGGTGGCGTGTCTTTGTTCCTGGGCTCGCATTCCAGCAGCGGCGCCCGGGGTGACGGGGCCGCCGCGACGAAGGTGTACGGCCTGGCGCTGAACCGGACCTTCTGACCAGCCGTCAGCGCGGCGGGAAGGTGCCGGCCGCCCGCCGCAGCACAAGATCGGCGGCGGCAACGTCGTAGTGCGCCTGGGCCAGCGCCTCCTGCGAGGCCACCAGGGCGTCCTGCGCCTGCAGCAGATCCACCTGCGTCACGCTGCCCGCCTCGTACTGCACACGCACCAGTTCCAGCGTCTCACGCGCCAGCGTCACCGAACGCTCGGCCGCTTCCAGCCCGTGCTGCTTGGTGTCCAACTGTCGCCGACCGTCCGCCAGATCGTCGCGAATGGTGTCGCGCAGGGCTTCGCCCCGGGCCCGACTTTCCTGCGCCTGCGCCTGCGCCAGATGCCGTTGCGCATCCCGCGCCCCGCCGTCGAACAGCACCCAGTCAAGCTGCGCCCCCGCCGCCCACGAATAGCGATCACGCGCAAAATTGTCGTAGTTGAAACGACGCGCGTTCCCGAACGCCGACAGCGTGGGCGCCCAGCGCCATTGCTGCGCGCGCGCTTGGGCCGTCGCTGCCTCCACGCTGTTCTCGATCAGCCGATACTCGGGTCGCAGGTGCAGCGCCGTGTCCAATTCGCGCTCATCGTGCGTTTCGGCCGGCACCGCCGTCACAACCACCTTGAAGGGGCGCGTCTCCTGAATCAGCGTGCCAAGTGCCCGGTACGTGCGTGCCTGGCCGTTTTGCGCCTCGCGCTCAAGCTGCTCGGCGCGCACAAGCGCCAACTCGGCCCGATGGACATCCACCTTCGTGACCGTCCCCGCCTCGAAGCGCGTCTTCGCGTTCGCCAGCGTCGCGCGCGCGACCTGCACGCTGGACTGTCGCGCCAGCACCAGCTCGTCGGCAATCCAGGCCAGGTAGAAAGTTTGGGCGACGCTGACCAGCAGTGCCGTCTCGGCCACCGCGAAGCCGGCCTGCGCAACCCGCACGCCCGCATTCAGCGCCTCCAGCGCGGGATAGGCCGCCGGCGCCAACAGCGGCGCGGTAAAACTGATGGCACCGTCAAATTGCTCGCTTGGTTGCAGCAACAAAGGCGTCGGCCCGAACATCAACTCGACCTGCTTGTAGTTGTGGGAATACTTGCCCTGCGCCGCCACGGTGGGGAACAGCGCGGCCCACCCCTGCTCGACGTTGGTTTGCGCCTGCAACAGCTTCGCCTGCTCGACGGTCAGGGCGCGGTTGTGCGCACGCGCCATCCGCAGGGTCTGCTCGAGGGTCAGCGTCGTCTCGTCGGCGTGGGCCGCAGCGGCCGCCATGACGAACACATAGGTCGAAAACAACACGGTTGCTCGGGCGGCGGCTGTCATGAAAGTACCTCGGCATGTGGGGCGCGTCCGTCAAGCACCACGGGGCCGGTGGGACCCATGATCTCGTCGGCGCCTGTCTCGGAATCGGGGCGCGCCTTCAGACGCAGCAGTTTGCGCACCTTGACCGACGCGTCGTCGAACAAAGAGTAGGCCACCGGCGTCGCCAACAGCGTCAGCAGCAGCGACAGGATCTGGCCGCCCACCACTGGACCGGCTGTGGCGCGGTTGAATTCGGCGCCGATTCCCTTCGATGTTACCAGCGGCAACATTCCGGCCACGAAGGCCATCGTCGTCATGAGGATGGGGCGCAAGCGGTCGCGGTTGCCGTGCAGGATGGCGTCGCGGCGGGCGTGACCTGCGCGGCGCAACTGATTGATGTGGTCAATCTGCAAGATCGCGTTCTTCTTGACCACGCCGAACAACACCAGGATCCCCAGCATCGTGAAGATGTCCAACGACTGCTTGAAGACCAGAAGGGAAATCAGCGCGAATGGAATCGTCAGCGGCAGGGACAGCAGAATCGTCACTGGGTGTAGCCAGGATTCGAACTGCGCTGCCAGAATCAAGTACATGAAGATGAACGCCAGCCCGAACGCGATCAGAAAGTTCTGGCCCGTGCGCTTGATTTCCTTCGACTGCCCAAAGGCCGCAAATCGATATTCGGCCGGCAGGTTCATCGCGGCCACCGCCTTCTCCAGCGCGCCGCCCACCTCGGCAGACCCGACCCCCGGGACGGTATTGGCGAAGAACGTGACCTGGCGTTGGCGGGCCAGACGATCGATCTTCGATGGACCTTCGGCCTGCTTTAGCTCGACGATGTCCAGCAAGGGCACCGTGCCCAGTTTCGCCGACGGTACACCCAGTAGTGACAACGCCTCGGGACTGGCGCGGTATTGCTCTTGCGCCCGCACCAGGATGTCGTATTCGCGTCCCCCCTCCTCGAAACGCGAGACCTTCACGCCGCCAATCAGCAACTGGCCGGCCATCGCGACGTCCATCACGCTGATGCCCAGATCCGCCGCCTTGCGCCTGTTCACCTCGGCCACCAGTTCGGGATTGCCCGTAACCAACGACGAGTCGACGTCAACCGCGCCGGGGATCTGTTTCATCTTCTTGGTGATGTCTTCGGTGTAGCGGGTCAGTTGCACAAGATCGGGACCGGTCAGCGTGTATTGCACCGTCGCCGTGCTGAACGCGCCGCCGCCAAAGGCCGCGACCGCCGAGACCGATGTGCGAAATTCTTTGGGCAAGTTGGGAATGATGTCGTGTCGAACGCGATCCTGCAGTTGGTCCTGCGTTAGCACACGCTGATCGGGTGGATGCAGCCGCACAAAGATCGACGCCAGATTGGGCGTTCGCGTGTTGTTGTCGCCGATGGTGACCATCGTGGCCTCGACCTCGGACCACTCGCGCACCTGGCGCGCGATGCGTTCGGCCGCGATGTTGGTGGCCGCCAGGCTGGACCCCTCTTGCGTGCGCACGCTGATCTCGAACTGCGCCTCGTCGTTCTTGGGCAGGAAGCCCTTCGGCACGGCCTTGCCCAGGGGCCCGATGGAAAACAGCGCCCCGAGGCAGGCCAGCACCACCACCCAACGGTGGTCGAGAGCGAAAGCCAGAATCCTCATATAAAGCCGTTCGATCGGCCGGTAGAAGATATCCACCAGACGTTCGAGGACGTTCTTGCGGCGTTCATGCGCCGGCCGCACATCAAGGCGCAGCCAGCGTGACGCCAGCATCGGCGTCAGCGTGAAGCTGACGAACAGCGAGATGGCGATGGCAATGCCCATTGTCAGCCCGAAGCTGCGCAGGAACCGCCCGGGGATGCTGTTCATGAAGGCGACGGGCAGAAAGACCGCCAGCAGGGACAGCGTCGTCGCCAGCACGGCCAGACCAATTTCCTTCGTCGCATAGATCGCCGCCGGCATCGGCCGGATTTTCTTTTCCTCGATGTAGCGGAAGATGTTTTCCAGCACGACGATGGCGTCATCGATGACGATGCCGACCGCCAGGGCCAGCGCCAGCAGCGTGATCGTGTTCAGCGTGAAATCCATCAGCCACATGCCGGCGAAGGTCCCGATGATCGACGTCGGGATGGCCAGCGCGGCGATGATGGTGCTGCGCACGTTGCCCAGGAACAGCAGCACGACCAGGGACGCCAGCAAGGCACCCAGCACCAGGTGCTCGCGCACGGCGTGGACGCTTGTGCGGGTGGTCTCGGTGTTGTCGCGGATAACAGTGAAGCGCGTGCCGGCGGGCAACGTCGGCTCCAACTCCTTCAGGCGCTCGCGCAAGGCGTCCACGACGGCGACGCTGTTCTCACCAGATTGCTTGCGAATCGAAAGGACGACGGCTTCTTTGCCGCTGATGTTGGCGGAGGTCTCCTGCTGTTCCTCACCGTCCAGCACCGTCGCGACGTCGCGAACCAAAATGGGGTGATTGTCGACGTTCCGCACGATCACGTCTCCGACGCCTTCGACGCTGCCGATGCGACCCCGCACGCGGAATGTCAGGCGCCGCGGCCCGGTATCGATGGGCCCCCCGGGCGCCGTGATATTCTGTCCGACGATCGCGCGCTGGACGTCGACCGCAGACAGCCCGGCGGCCCGCAACTTGACCGGGTCGACGAACACTTGAATCTGGCGTTCACGGCCTCCGATGATGTTCACCTGACCGACACCAGCAATGTTTTCCAGCGACTGCCGCACCTGGCGATCGGCCAATTCGGTGATTTCGCGGACGGGGCGATTCGATTCCAGGGCCACCATCAAGACCGGGGCCGCCGCCGGGTCCAGCTTGGCTATGACGGGCGACTTGGTTCCTTCGGGTAGCTCCGGCAACGTCGTGCCGACGTGGTCCCGCACTTCCTGCGCGGCGATGTTCACCTCCTTGTCCAGCGTGAACGTGACAAAGACCTGCGACACGCCCTCGGTGGAGATGGATCGCAGTTCCTCGATGCCACCCAGTGTATTGATGGCTTCTTCGATCTTGTCGGTGACCTCGGTCTCGACCTGTTCAGGGCCTGCGCCTGGCAACAGGGTGACGACCGAGATAATCGGAAAGTCGACGTTCGGAAATCGATCGACGTTGAGCTTGCCGTAGCCGACCACGCCGATGACCGCGATGAACAGAATCATCACGGTCGCGAAGACCGGGCGCTTGACGCTGATGCTGGCCAACCACTGCATGGCGGCCTCAGCGCACCCGCGCGCCGTCGCGCACATCGGCCGTCAGATCGGTCACGACCTGGTCGCCCGACTTGAGTCCACTGACCACGGGAACCAGCCCCCCCCGGGTCTCTGCCACCTGAACCAGGCGATCCTCCAGCCGACCGGACATGACGAGGAAGACGTGGCGCAGGGTCCCCTCGGCGCGAACCGCCGCCTCGGGAACGGCGGGCAGGCTTTGCTCGCCCAACGACAGCTCGGCCGTCACGAACATGCCCGGCCGCAGATCGTGACCAGCGTTGTCGACCACAGCTTCGACCACGGCGTCTCGGGTCTGTTTGCGCACCGACGGGCCGACGTAGCGAACGCGCCCGTGAACCAGCTTGCCGTCGCCCGCCGACGTGTGAAATTCGACCGTCAGACCCGGGCGCATCTGGGCCACGTCTGCTTCCGGAACCGTCAGCTCGACGCGCAAGTTGTCGACATCGACCAGGGTGATCACCCGGGAATCCGGACGAACGTATTCACCCGCCGTGACGAAGCGTTCGACCACCAGACCGGAAAATGGCGCTCTAATTTCCGTGTCGCGTAGAACCTCGGCTGTCATGTCCTTGCGTGCCTGCGCAGCCGATACGGACCATTTCGTGGTCTCACAGGCCGTCATGGCGCGGTCATGATCCGCCTTCGAGATGGCGCCCTTGGCAAACATCTGCTCGGTGCGCTGGCAATCGAGCTGCGCCTGCGCCTGCTGGGCCTTCAGCGATGCGACCTGCGCCGCAGCCTCGGTGGCCTGCGCCTCGACGATGCGCGAATCCAGCCGAACGAGAAGCGCGCCCTTCTTCACCACCGACCCGCGTTCGACGTGGGTGGCCAGGACCTTGCCTGCGGCCCCGGCCGCGACCTGCGCTTCTTCCGCGCCGATAAGCGATCCCGACAAGGTCAGCGTGCGGGGTACTTTCAGCATCTGCACGGTCGCCAACTTCACCGACACAGGCGGTGCCGCGTCCGCGACGATGGTCTTGTTTTCCGCCGCAGAACGGCCGCACCCGCTGGCTGACGCGAAGACTGGCAGGGCGAACAGCGGCAACAACAGGGGCAGGCGGGGACTGAATCTCATCGGTGTGGCCTCATCACGAAGGTCAGGGTTGAAGTGGCCTACAGTGGTACTTGATGAATGTTGAGGTTGTCAAGGATTAACCTTTGTGACAAGGTGACATCTCGATGCGGGCGAAGGCAGGGAAAAACAGGAAGCCATCAGCACCCAGGGCGGACGATTTTTGGCCGTTGCTGGTGGAATTCGCGCTCAGTCAGCGTGCCTGGTGGGTGGGTCTGTGCGCCGAATTTGACCTGACGGCCATGCAGGGGCACGCATTGCGGATCCTGGACCCAGGACGTCCCGTCGCGATGAATACCCTGGCCGAGGCGATGACCTGCGACGCCTCGAACGTGACCGGTATCGTCGACAAACTTGAATCCAGGGGCCTGATCGCTCGCCAGGGCTCGGATGGCGACCGCCGCGTGAAGCACCTGGCCGTCACCGACAAGGGTCGCACGTTGCGCGAGGAACTGTGCGCGCGCACGATGGTGCCGCCCGACGCTGTAAAGGCGCTGTCGGCCGACGCGCGCCGACGGCTGGCAGAGATTCTGGCCAAGATTGTTCGCGAACGCGGCGGCGCGGCCGATGTGCCCAAATCCGCGTAAGTAATCCATGAGTCGCGCGCACCGCACGGGCAATTCCCCGCCCACCACCATCCGGGATGTCGCCCGTAGCGCGCGGGTCTCGACCGCCACGGTCTCGCGCGTATTGGCTGGCCTCAGTGTCGTCAGCAAGCCGCTGTCGAAACGGGTTCACGCCGCCGCCCGGACATTGAACTATCAGCCTAACCGGATCGCGCGCAGCCTGCGTGCGCGAACGACACGCATTGCGGGCGTGTTGATCCCGAACATCCAGAATCCTTTTTTTCCGGGCGTGATTCGCGGCATCCAGGATGTTTTGCAGGCGGCCGACTACACGGTACTGCTGGGCAATTCCGACTACGATCCTGCGCGGGAGAGGAAATACCTCGACCTGCTGCGCGCCGAGGGCGTGGGCGGTCTGGTGCTGGTGCCGGATGCCGCCAGCAAAAAGGCGTACCGTGAGTTTCTGGCCTTGGGCCTTCCCATGGTCACCGTCGATCAGTGCGTGCCCGACCTTGCCGTCGACAGCGTCACCGTGACAAATGCCGAGGGCGCGGCGCTGGTTGTGCGCCACTTGCTGGCCGTCGGACACCGGCGAATCGCCATTGTCACCGGGCCGAAGGACGCCTTCACCGCGACCGAGCGGCTGGCGGGATATCGGGCGGCCCTCACGGAAGCACGGCAGCCCCGGGATCCGTCGCTGATCGCGCACGTACCCTTCCGTCCCGAGGGTGGCTACGAGGCCGCCGGACGATTGCTGTCACTGCCGGCGCCACCCAGCGCGATTTTTGCCACCGGCGACGGCCTCGCGCTCGGCGTCCTGCGTGCCGTCCACGAACGGGGCCTGCATATCCCCCGGGACGTCGCAGTCGTCAGCTTCGACGACTTGCCCTGGGCGGCCGCGCTACAACCGCCGCTGACCACGATTTCCCAGCCGACCTACGAATTGGGTGCCACGGCGGCCCGCCTGTTGCTGGAACGTATCCGCGATCCCGCACGGCCGGTGCAGCGTGTCCGGCTACAAACACGCCTCGAAGTACGGCTGTCGTGCGGGGCTCAGGGACGCGGCGCCATGAAGACCAACACCGCCGCCCGCGTGGACGACTGATTTTCCAGGCCGTGGTCGATGCCCGCCGGGGCCAATACCGCATCGCCCGCCGCCAGGGTCGCGACGTCCGCGCCCACGCGCGCCAGCACCGTGCCCTCCAGGACCGCGTAGACCTTGTCGGCCTCCGCGTGGCGGTGGGGCGTCTGGGCTTGCCCCGGCTCCAGGCAATACACGTCGCAAAAAAAGCGCGGCGTTTCGAACAGATTCAGCTTCTGCATCTTGGCCGCATCGAAGCGACGTACGTCCAGTCGTTTGACAGAAATGGGCATGGCGAATCCATCTTGCCACGGGACGCTTGGCCGCGGCCGCGCGATGGTAATACTTAGGTCTCACCGATGCCGCCCTCGTCCACCCTGTCCCGTGTCGCGCCCACCCGCCACGAGCGTCTGGCCAAGCTGTACGACGCCGAGATCTACCCGCTGGTGGCGCGACGCTTTGACTCCCTTCTGCTACACGCGGCGATTTTCCCGCCCGGCGCGCAGGTGCTGGAGTTCGGTTGCGGGGCCGGTGCCCTGACCGCCGAACTGCCGCGGCGCCTGGACGGGGCTGGCCGGTGGATCGCGACTGAATCGTCGACGGCGCTGCTGGATCTGGCCCGGCTCAAGGTGGCCGAGGCGCGCCTGGGCCGCCACGTGTTCCTGCGCAGTCACAATGCCGACACGAAGCTGCCGTTCTCCGAAGACTCTTTCGACACCATTTTGGCCCGCCTCGTATGGAGCGACCTGGCCGATGCGACGGCGGTCATCCGGGATCTGGCCCGTGTGGCGAAGCCCGGCGCGCAGTTGATCGTGGTCACGCCGTTGCGGGGAACGTGGGGCGCCTTCCTGGACGTCTTCAAGGAAGCCCTGCAAAAGCAGGATCGAAAAGGCGCGCTGGAAGCGCTTGAAGCGTACGTGGCCAGCATTCCCGAACCCGACCAGGTGGCGGCGGCGTTTGCGGCGGCCGGGCTCGACACGCCCGCCGTCACGCTGGAAAGCTGGCAGCTTCTGTTTCGCAGCGGCCGCGAATTCTTCTTCGCACCGGTGATCGAGCACGGACCATTGTCACGCTGGAAGGACATCGCGGGCCGGGGCCCCGAAATTCACGACGTCTTCTTCGCGATCAAGGAATCGATCGACACCTATTTTTCCGGACGCGCTTTCGCCGTCGACGTCTATGCCGGTTGCTTCAGCGCGACCAAGGGCGGCGCAGCCCCGCCATGACCCACGCGACGCGCGAGCGCTACCGCCAGCTGGTCAACCAGCTTCTGGAGCACGATCGCCGCTACTACGTCGACATGGCGCCGGCCATTTCGGATGCTGAATACGACCGCCTGTACCACGATCTGCGCAGCATCGAGGCCGCGCACCCCGACTGGACAGTCGGCGAATCGCCCACTCAGCGCGTGGCGCCCACGCCGGCCTCGTCCTTCCCGAAGCTGGTGCGCGACATCCCCATGCTGTCGCTGGACAACACCTACAACGCGGACGAGCTGGGCGCGTTCTGCGAACGGGTGCGCAAGGGTCTGGCGGGCGAAGCGCCCAGTTTCATCGTCGAGCCCAAGATCGACGGCATCGGCATCGAACTGCAATACCGGGACGGCCGTTTCACCGTCGGGGCCACGCGAGGCGACGGACGCATCGGCGAGGAGATCACCGCCAATCTGCGCACCCTCCGCGCGCTGCCGCCCGTTCTTGCACAACCGGCCACCATCACGGTGCGGGGCGAGGTCTTCATCGACAAGAACGATTTCGCTGCCGTGAACACGGATCGCGAGCTGTCCGGGGACGAACTGTGGAAGAACCCGCGCAACGCCGCCGGCGGATCGCTGAAGTTGCTCGACGCGCGCGAATGCGCCCGGCGGCCGTTGAAAATCTTGCTGTACGAACTGGTCAGCGGGGAAGACTTCCGCCCGCTACATTCCGAGGCGCTGGCCTGGCTGCGCACGCTGGGCCTGCCCGTGTCGAAGGACATCAGCGTCGCCTCCGGTGAGGACGATCTCGGGCGCCGGGTGACCGACTGGGCGGCCCGCCGCACGACCTTGCCGTATGAAGCCGACGGCCTGGTGATCAAGGTCGACGCCTTCGCGCAACGCCGCCTGCTGGGCATGACGGCCAAATTCCCTCGCTGGGCCATCGCCTACAAATTCCCCGCGCAACGGGCCGAGACGCGTCTGGCCGGCGTACAGGTCAACATCGGCCGCACGGGCGCGGTGACCCCCGTCGCCCTGCTGGATCCCGTCGACGTGTCGGGCACGACGGTCAGGCGCGCATCCATGTTCAACTGGGACGAGGTCGCGCGGCTGGATGTCCGCATCGGCGACCGCGTCGTCATCGAGAAGGCGGGTGAAATCATTCCGCAAGTGATCGAGGTGCTGGCCGACCGGCGCACGGGCGCCGAGACACCAATCGTCGTCCCGACGGTTTGCCCAAGTTGCGGATCGACGCTGGTGCGACGGCAAGACGAGGTGGCGTTGCGGTGCGAGCGGCGCGCGTGCCCTGACCAGCGCTGGAAGGCGATTCAGTTCTTCGCCAGCCGGGGCGCGCTGAACATCGAAGGCATCGGCGAGGTTCTGGCCGAGGAACTGGTCAAAAAGGGTCTGGTGTCCGACGCCGCCGACATCTTCAATCTGACGGTCGAGCGCCTGGTCCCGCCCGAGGGGGATGACGACACCGCTGGCGTCCGGGTCGAACGCATGGCGCGCAAGTCAGCGGAAAATCTTGTAAGCGCGATCCAGAAGGCGCGGGCCTCAGCGACGCTGTCGCGGCTGCTGATGGGGCTGGGCATTCCGCACGTGGGCACCGTGGCGGCCCGCGCGATCGCCCGACAACTGGGCAGCTTCGATGCGTTGTGCGACGCCTCGCCCGCAGAGCGACGGACCGCGGTCGCCGCGATCGACGGCGTGGGTCCGGTCATCGCGGACGCCGTCCGGACCTGGTGGGCACACCCTGACAACGCCGCGCTGGTCGACAGGCTGCGCGCATGCGGGATCTCACCGCACGAGCCGCAGGCGCCCGCCACGGGCACAGGGCCCCTGGGCGGCAAGAAGGTCTGCGTCACCGGCAAGCTGTCCCGGCCGCGCAGCGAGATCCAGCAGCAGATCGAATCGGCAGGTGGGACCTTCGTGACCTCGGTCGGAAAATCGACGAACTTTCTGGTCGCAGGGGCCGACGTGGGCAAGGCCAAGCTGGACGCCGCCCGCAAGAACGGAACGACCGTCCTCGACGAAGCGGCGCTGGATCAACTGATCCGCGACGGGAAGTGAATGACCATGACGCTGCCGTCCGGGCGACCCTCGCGCCAGACGCTGACGACCTTGCGGATCAGACAGCCCCGGTCAGTTGTAAATCAAAATTCACTTCATGCGGCCGTTCGGAACTTGGCCACCCAGTCGCGCAGCGCCAGGCCGAATTTGCGCAGCAGCTCGCGCGTGGATTCGTCGGTCAATTTGCCGTCGGCGTCGAAGCGATCGGCCGCCCGCGCCACCAGAACTTCGGGTTGCACCAGCGCGGGCATGTTCAGGAACACGAAGATCTGGCGCAGGTGATACTGCGCGCGCATGGTGCCGCTCATCCCGGCACTGGCGCCGATGATGCCGACGGGCTTGCCCCGCAGCGGCGACGCGTTGGCCGGCCGCGACGCCCAGTCGATGGCGTTCTTCAGGCCGCCGGGCACGCTGTAGTTGTATTCCGGCGTCGCAATCAGCAGGCCGTCCGCCCCGGCAATCGCGGCCTTCAGCGCGGCGACTGGCTCGGGCGTTCCCTGTGCATCGACGTCCGCGTCGTACAGGGGCAAATCGCCCAGGCGGTCGAACGTCGTCAGTGACACGCCGGCCGGCAGTCCTTCAGTCGCCGCGCGCAGCAAGGAACGATTCAGCGAGCCTTTGCGCAAACTACCCACAAGGCCAAGAAGACGGATCGTTTGTTCAGACATTGGGGGAAGATAGCGCCGTTTTGAACAAGCGCACGCGCCGGTGCCCAGCCGCCCTGTCGGCCAGCGCCCTTTTGCTGTTCGCATGCGTGCGGCCCTGCGATCTCGACGCCGAGGTACGCCGCGTGGCGGGAACGGGCGCCAGGGACTGCGGACACGTGTCCGTGACCGGGGATCCCACGCCGACGGACAATTGCGTGCTGCTGGCGTTCAAGGCCTCGACCGCTTTTTTCGCCCGCTACGATCGCCCGGGCACAGATTCGCGCGTGGCCCTGGGCATCGCACGCAACAGTGCCGGACAGACGACCTACTTCCACTACGACAGCGATCCCTGCGGCGGTTCCAGTTGCGGCGCGATCATCGACAGCATTGGCTGCGACGGGCCGTCGCTGTGGCCCGACGGCGAGACGCGACCGCGCGGCGATCCGCCCATCAAATGTTCTGCCTACAAGGCCAATGCTAGAATCTGCCAGTGATGGTCCGAATCGCTGCGTTGCTGTTCACCCTCGGCGGCGTGGCGCGCGCCGATTCGTCGCGGCCCATGTTCATGACGAACTTCACCGTCGACGAACGGGGGCGGGATCTCGGGCGGCCAAAGTTCTCGCTGCTGCTCGACAGCACGACCGAGGTCGAAATGGGCCGTAGCCAGAACAAGGGCGAGGACAAGGTGACCGCAGGCATGGCCGTCAGCGTGCACCGCGACCCAGCCAACCCGACGGGGTACACGGTCACGCTGGTCGGCAAGGTCGACGGCAAGCCGGTCAAGGATCAGGTACTGCCCTTCGGCGCCGACGAAAAGAAATGGTTCCAATTCGAAGCCGCCGGCATCCGCTGGAGCGGCTCGGTCAACCTGGTGCCGGCGCCGAAATGATCACTCGGCCCGTAGCTTCCTCGCGATGACGATGTGGCCGGCGATCGCGGCCACCACCATCACGACCGGCAGCCACACGAAGGGGAAGTAGCCGATCCACACGTTCATCTGTTCGGGCTCGGTCCCGAAGGCGTGAAAGACTGGCGTCGACGCGATGCCGATGCTGGCGACCACCAGGACCAGCACCAGGCCAAGCGAATTCCAGGCCACGACCAGCGTCCGGGGCGCCTTGCCCAGCGCCAGCAGCACCGCCACCACCACCGCCGAGGCACCCGTGACGATGTCGAAGTTCATGCCGGAAAACGACATCTGCACCGGCATGACGCTGTCGCGCGCGGCCTCGTGCATGACCAGTTCCAGCGGCAGGCGAAAGGCCTGAAAGCCGACCAGCGCCGCCAGCGGCAAACCACGGGCCAGACGTTCGCCCACGCCCGAAAAACCGACGCCCAGCGCGGCGGCCATGACCATCACCATCATGCCCATCATCGGTGGCGGGACCCGATCGAACTTCAACAACGCCCCGCTGGCGGCAGCGGCCCCCGTGACCGCCATCCACAGGGCCAGCACGGCCAGCGCCACGAACAGGCGGCGCCACCTGCCCGCGGCCGACTCGCCGACGGCCCGTCCGGCGATCGCGTAGCCGGCGGCGGCCAGGACGGCGACCGCGACCGCGATGCCCGCGATTCCGTAAGTCACCAGCGCAGATGCATCCAGGGACACGGCGCCCTTATACTGCGCCCGGAGGTACCGTGGCCCCACAAACGTACCGGACAAACATCGGAGTCATCGGTCCCGTTTCCTGTGATCCCGAGACCGCCGCCGCCGCCCGCGCCGTCGGGCAGGCCATCGCCCAGCGTGGCGGTGTACTGGTTTGTGGCGCCGGCGCCGGCGTCATCGAGGAAGCGACGGCGGGGGCGCGCGCGGCGGGCGGTATGACCGTCGCGATCCTGCCGGGCGCCAACGCCCGTGTGGCACCAATCAATCCAGCCGCCGAGGTGGCGCTGTTCACCGGACTCGGGGACGCGTACGCGTCGGTCGCCGTGTCGACGTGCGAGGCAATCATCGCGATCGGCGGCGGATTCGGCACACTGGCCGGCATTGCGCAGGCCCTCAAGGCACGCAAGCCGGTCGTGTTGCTGGGCTCGTGGAGCTTTCAGATAGATGACATCAGCCCCACCGTGCCCCGCGCCAGCGACGCGGCCGAGGCGGTCGAGCTGGCCTTCGCCGCGCTGGCCACGCCGGCCCCCCGTCCCCGCTAGCGGCCCGCCAGCGACGGGGCGGCCCGAAGTGCCGGACGAACCCACGCCGGGACGTGTCGTTCCTGCGCGTCATCAGGTATCATCCCGCGGTCTTAGGACGATTTCATGGCGGATGCCGGCCCCACTGATAACGCGCCCGATCCAATTATCGGCAGGATCATCGGTAACAATTTCCGCGTCGTGCAGCTGATCGGCGCAGGCGCGATGGGCCGGGTTTACCAGGCCGAACAGCTGTCGCTGGGCAAGATGGTCGCGGTCAAGCTTCTGCACAGCGAGCTAATGGGCGACGAGATGCTGATCAAGCGTTTCGAGCTGGAGGCCAAGAACGCGTCGTCGCTGAATCACGTCAATTCGATCCAGATCATCGATTTCGGCCGCGACGGCAGCCTGCTGTACATCGCGATGGAACTGCTACCCGGCGTCGACCTGGCACAGCTACTGGAACGCGAGGGCGAGCTGCCGCTGGGCCGTATTGCGCGAATCATGGACCAGGTCCTGGCCGCCCTCGACGAGGCGCACGCCCAGGGGATCATCCACCGCGACCTGAAGCCTGGGAACATCATGCTGGTGTCACGCCGGGGCGAGCGCGACTTCGTCAAGGTGTGCGATTTCGGCATCGCGAAAGCGCAGACCCCGCGCGACGGGGAGATGCTGACCATGAAGGGTCTGGTGTGCGGCACGCCCGAATACATGAGCCCCGAACAGGCGCGCGGCGAGGTGGTCGACGGCCGCTCGGACCTGTACGCCGTGGCTTGCATCCTGTACCAGCTGGTCACCGGGCACGTTCCCTTCGGTGGGACGGCGGCGGTAGAAGTACTGAGCAAGCACCTGGTGGAACCGCCGCCGGCCATCCTTGCGCGGCGACGGGACGGGGCCGTGCCGCCGGCACTGGACGCGCTGATCATGCGGGGCCTTGCGAAGGAAAGGGGCGATCGCCCACAAACCGCCGCCGAATTTCGGCAAGAGCTGCGCGTCGCCCTACCCGGTTTGGTGGATCGGTGGAGCAATCATACTTTCGGGACGCCCGGGCCATCCGTCAGCGCGGCGACCTCGATAGGGCATCCGTCCAGCGGCGGGCCGACCGTGCCTGTGTCGTCGGGTGCCCCGACCATGATGCGACCGTCGACGCAGGTGACCGGCACGCCCGGTCGGAAGATCGGTCCCATTGTCATCGGCGTGGTGGGCCTCAGTGCTGTGGGGCTATTCGTTTTGCTGTGGGCGAACCGGGAGACACCGCTGCCGGCGACGGGCACGCCCACCGCCATCGCGCCGCCAACGGCCGCCGCCATCGCCCTTCCGGCGCCCGGGCCAGTCCCCCAACAGGCAGCCGCGCCCGCCCAGCCGCCCATCGCCGTGGCACCAATAGAAGAGCCAGCGCCGCAGCCCGCGCCACCAAAGATGAAGGACGTCGCACACCACCTACGCCGGATGCCAGTCCCCGCCCCACCCGCCCGCACGGCAACCGTGCCCGCCGAAAAGCCGCGCGCCGTCGCTGAGCTTCCCCCGTCACCACCGACGCCCGTGGCTGCCATCGCGCCACCTCGCCCTGCGCCCGCGCCGACATCGCCTGCCGCCACCGACGGCAGTGATCTGCTGAAAGAAGCCTCCAAGCTGCTACGACAGGGCGAGTCCGCAGCCGCGTGCAAGAAGGGCGAGGAAGCCAAGCGCGCCAGTCCCGGCATCGCGGCCATCTACGAATTTCTGGGCAAGTGTTACAACCGCACCAGCGATCCACAGCGGGCCAACGAGAATAACCGCAGGTACCTGGAACTTGCGCCCGACGCACCCAACGCGGCCTTCATCAGGAGCAGCCTAAAATGAGTGAGCGGACGATCCGGACAGTGGTGGTCATGGTGTGGCTGGGCGGGATTTTCAGCGGCTGCAAAGTCGACAAAGACGCCTTTTACCAGAAGCTTTACAGCTGCAACCCGAACGCCGCCGACCCGGCCTGCGGCACCGACGCCGACGACAAGGCCATGGCTTGCGTCGCCGCGTACCAGTTGGGCGGCCGGAATTTCTGCGCGACGGGTTGCAACCGCAAGACCGCGCCGCCCGAGGGCGACACCGAAGGTATCTGCCTGGCTGCGGGCGATCCGAAGAACGAGGTATCGGGGGCCAAGCTGAAGAAATGCCAGCCCGACACCGTCGGAAACGCCTGCGGTCAGGACGAACTGTCCTGCCTGCGCACGGATCTGATCAAGAACGAAGGCGTCTGCATGAACGTCACCCCCTGCCAGACCAGCGCCGACTGCCGCGATCCCGTGCGCGCGCAGTGCTTCGGCGAACTTCTGCGCAACAACTACGGCCCGCAGGCGGGTCTGAAATCCGACCACACCTATTGTGTGCAGCTGGGCTGTCGGGCCACCGGCGCGGCCTGTTCGCCGGGCGAAACCTGTTTGCGCAACCGCCTGGGCCCCGAATCCAGCCCGCCCGATATCTGCGTGCCCAATTGCGATTCCAACCGCAACTGCCCGCCCAATTATTTTTGCTATCCGGATCTCTACAGCAAGAGCTCACCCGCCATTTGCCTGCCGGGATTGCTGGGCCTGCGTTGCCGGACGCGCATGGATTGTCTGGTCGGCGACTGCGTCGACACGGGCGCCGGCTTCAACGTCTGCACGGTTCCCTGCGCCGACAACGACGACTGCGCCAAGTTCGACAGCGAGCACGGCACCTTCTTCTGCAACGACAAGAAAGTGTGCGCCGGCGTGCGCGCCTTCCGTGGGTCGACCTGCCGCACGACCGGCGACTGCCGCACGGGCGAAATTTGCAGCATCCCCTTTTTCGCGCCCGCCACGCAGACCACCGGGCAGTGTTTGTTCGCCTGCGGCGACAACCGAACCTGTCCCGCCTACGGCGGTGTGGCGCACACCTGTCTGAGCCAGCGAGACACCGCCGAGCCTCCGATCTGCTGGCCGGGACACATCGGCATTCCCTGCCAGACCGACGACAACTGCGCCTGGGGCCTGAAGTGCCGGCCCACTGGCCCGCCGCCACGGCCCAGCATCTGTAGCGCCATCTGCTTGACGGACGAGGATTGCGTCGCCAACCGTGCCACGCGCGACTTCCTGAATCGCGATGGTTGGTGCGCGGCCGGACTCAATTTGTGCCAGGCGCCGCAGAAGGAAGGCAAGGCCTGCGATCGCGCCAATCAGTGCGAATCGCGGCAATGCGTGAACAACCTTTGTCAGCCCCTGCCGCCCTTTTAGCCATGAGGCCCACCATGATTCGTTCATTTGTCACGCTGACGGTTGTTGCCCTGCTGTGTTCGTCCGCCCTGCCCGCACAGGCCCGCATTGCCGAAAAAATGGCTGTCTTGGTTTTGGGTTCCGCCGAACGCGACGCCGAGCTTGCCGACAACGTCACCGAGATGATCATCTCGGCGGTGGCGCGGCGGGGCGGCTTCGAGATCGCCGGCAAGGAAGAATTCCGCGCGCGCCTGGGCGTCGAGAACGAGCAGCGCGCGCAAGCCTGCCTGGACGACGTCCCGTGCGTGGGCCGCGCCGCCGTGGCGCTGGGCGTTCGGCAAATCGTCAGCGGCACCGTCGGCACCAAGGGCACCAAGCAGTTCCTGTTCAGCCTGAATCTGCAAAACGTCGAAAGCGGCCGCGTCGACAACCGCGTGTTTCGGCTGATCGAGGGGACTCTCGACGATCTGATCAAGGCCGTCGATGCGGGCACCGAAGAGCTATTCAAACCCAAGATCGAGCCGGGTCGAATCCAGGTCGGGTCCGAGCCCGACGGCGCGCGTGTCTCGATCGACAATGCGTATCTGGGCGTGACGCCGCTGATTTCGGGGACCCTGCTGCCCGGCAATCACCGGGTGCGGGTCGAATCCGAGGGTCGTTTCCCGTGGCTGTCCACTGTTGACGTGCGGTCCGGGCAAGATCTGGGGATCAAGCTGACCGAGGCGAACCTACCGCGGCGTAGAAAGTGGCCGACGCGTCTGGCGTACACCACGGGCGCCCTGGGGTTGTCGTCGTTTGCGACGGCGGGTTTTCTGGGCGTCCTGTCGCAGATCAACCCGACCGGCGACACGCGCGCCGACGCCAAAAACGACTTGTCGCAGAAGGAACGCCTGGCCCGGGGCGCGAACATCGCCATCATCACGGGCGGCGCCCTGGCCGTCATCTCCGTGTTGACGTTCCTCATCTACAAGGACGACGTCGTCGGCCGCGACGAGTCGGCCTACGAACGCTGATCGGTGACCACCGAATCCCGTAGTTCCCAACCCATGCCCGCCGCCGCCCGCTGCCCGCCCCGGCCGCGCGGTCTGGACAGGGCCAGTCTGGGCTTCGAACGCCGGCCGGCCGTGCGGTGGTTCCACCCGCTGGAGCTGGTGCGCTCGGGCATCCGCGTGGTGCTGGGCGAAACCTTTGGCTCGTACGCGGACAAGCGCGAGGTGCAGGCGGCGCTGCACCCGACGGTCACGCACCCCGAATTCAACTACGCCACCGACGGACATCTCGACGACGCGGGAAATTTTTGGTTCGACTATGTCGCTGACCTGGCCGATGGATTCGATGCCACATACACCATTGCCCGCCTGCTGGCCGAACCGACCTTGACCCTGGGTGGGACGCTGACCCGGCGTGGCCATCTGCTGGTGATGGGCGGCGACGAGGTCTACCCGACAGCGACCCGGCGCGAATACGAAGATCGCATGGTCGGCCCCTACCGGGCCGCGCTGCCCTGCGAGCACCCGGATCAGGCACCGCATCTTTTCGCCATTCCCGGCAACCACGACTGGTACGACGGCCTGACGTCATTTTTGCGCCTGTTCGCGCAGCGGCGGTGGGTGGGCGGCTGGAACACGCAGCAGACGCGCAGCTACTTTGCGATGGAACTGCCGCATCGCCACTGGCTGTGGGGCATCGATATCCAGTTATCCGCCGACATTGATCAGCCGCAGCGCGAATACTTCGAGGCTGCCGCCCAGCGGCTGCAACCGGGCGACAAGGTGATCGTGTGCACCGCCGAGCCGAGTTGGGTCAAGGCCGCCGAAGGCCACCCCGAGGGCTATCAGAATCTCGCCTTCTTGCAGGAACGCCTGATTCGCCCGCGCGGGGCCGAGGCTGTCCTGATCCTGACCGGCGATTCGCACCACTACTGTCGCTACCGGCGCAGCGACGGAGCGCAGACCTTGATCACCGCAGGCGGCGGTGGGGCCTTCTTGCACGGGACCAACACGCTGCCCGATGCCATCACTCTCGAACGCGAGCCGTGGCATCCGGGCGGAAAATCTGAGCGCCTGCTGCGCGAGAAGACCTTCCCCAGCAGCGGCGAATCCAAGCGCGCCTCGGCCCGCATCTGGCGTTTTCCGATATTGAACTGGTCCTTCGCCCTTTTGCTGGCCGCTTTTTGGCTGACGGTGTCCTGGCAGCTGGAAAGCGCCAGCCGGGCCGCCCCCATCCTGATGCTGGAGGCGCTGGCGGGCATGCCCCTGTCGCCGACCGGGATCGTCCGCGCGGTGGCGACGTCTCTGGCCTACAGCCCGGGCGGCGCGGCGATGCTGACGTTGTTCGTCGGCGGGTGCATCGGATTCTGCAAGGCACGCAACGGGGGCGTACGCGTGTTGCTGGGACTTGTTCATGCGCTGGCCCACATCGGTGCGTGGTTGGGCCTGCTGTGGCTATTCGCCCATGTGAATTTGAACCACTTGCGCCTTCATTGCGGCAGCGGCAAACACGCAATTTTGTCCATCGCCGAGGCGCTGATTCCCGGCGGACTGGTGCACGGCTTCGTCTTCGGCGCTTATCTGGCCATCGTCAGCCGCTGGCTGCCCGAACACGTCGACGACATTTTCTCGGCACTGAGCATCCCCGACATGAAAAACTTTCTGCGTCTGCGCATCGACAAGGCCGGGGTCCTGACCGTTTATCCGGTCGGCGTGCGCACGGTGCCAGACGATTTCGAACTATCACCCGCGACCTCGGGCGCCGCCCCCTGGTTCGAATCGAAAAAGCACGGGGCCAAGATCGTCGATTTGGCCCAGCTGATCGAGCCGCCCGTCGTCATCGAGCCCCCTGGGCGCTGAGGGCGGTGCCGGCGCACCGGCTATTTACGGCGCCGGGGGCACCGGCGTCCTGATTCCTGACGCCAAGTCAGCAGACGCGAAACAGCTCGAAGCGGTGGCTTCCGCTGACAAAGAGCTCCGCGAACTTGGGGCCGAAAACTTTCATTCCCGGCCATTTGTTGACCGACTCCAGTTGCTGCTCGAACGCCGCGAAGGTCGCGACCTCGGTCTCCATCACGATGGTGCTGTCGCTGGGGCCGACCGATGCGGTCAGGATTCGCGACTGGCCCCAACCGAGATCCTTGTGGGCCGTGGCGGCAAATTCCTTCATGACCGCGACGCCCTCGTCACGACGTCCGCCCTGTGCCTGCGCGATGCTTCGAATGATGAACATTGGGGGCCTCCTGGTTGGCGCCGATGCGGCGCCCGCGCAGCAGAGCACGCGTATCGCCTGATGTCACTGCTTGTTGCGCTGCCGGGCGGCGGCCTCGCGCAGCTTGTCCTTCTTAGTTCTGCGCTTCCCCTTCACGCCGCCGTGGGGATGTTGCGGCAGCACCGCCACGGCCGTGGGCCGGAAGTCAGTGATGACCTCGCGGGCGATGCGAAGGCGGTGACGCCGTTCGATGAGATCGAAGTGGGCCTCAGTCGACGCGCTGACGAAACTGATCGCAACGCCGCTGTCGCCCGCGCGGCCCGTGCGGCCAATTCGATGCAGATAATCCGCGGATGAGCGCGGCAGATCGTAGTTGACGACCGCGGCCAGATCATCGATGTCGAGACCACGCGCGGCCAGATCGGTCGCCACCAGGATGCGCAGATGGCGCCTCTTGAAGTCCGCCAGGGCCGCCGTGCGGGTGCCCTGGCTCAATTCGCCGTGTAGGGCCGCCGCCGAAAGGTCGGCCCGGCGCAGCTTCATGGCGACATGTTCGGTCGCGTACTTGGTCGCGACGAAGACCAGAACGCGTGACCAATCGTTCGTGCGAACCAGACGTTCCAGCAGCCCGGTCCGGCGGTCCGCATCGACGCTGATGGCCCGCTGAACGATGGCGGCCGCGTCCGGCAGGGCGCCTGCGTCTATGTTGATCTGCGCAGGCTCGTTCAGCAGGTCAGCGGCCAGGGCCCGCACAGCCGGGGGAAACGTCGCCGAGAACAGCAGTTTCCGACAGCGCGCCGGCAGCAGCGCCCGCACGGAGGCCAACTCGGCTGCGAAGCCCGACGACAGCAGCCGGTCGGCCTCGTCCAGCACCAGCGTTTCCACCGACGACAAAACAATCGCGTTGTGCGCGACCAGGTCCAGCAAGCGGCCCGGGGTGGCCACCACCATGTCAGCGCCGCCGCGCAACGCCATCATCTGCGGGTTGATGGACAGGCCGCCCAGCGCGACGCAAGTCTTCGGCGGCCGGGACAGCCGCGCGCCCAGGACACGAATCGCCTCGGCGGTCTGCAAGGCCAGCTCGCGCGTCGGCACCAGCAGCAGGGCCCAGACAGGAATGGGCCGATGCGAGGACGGCGGGCGGGCACTGAACGACTGCAGAAGCGGCAGCACGAAGGCGGCCGTCTTGCCCGACCCGGTCTTGGCCGACGCCCACAAATCGCCACCACGCAAGATGACCGGAATCGCCGCCGCCTGCACCGGGGTCGGCTGCTCAAAACCCAGCTCGTCCGCGGCCCGGACGAGGTCGTCGCACAGCCCCAGCGCGGAAAACGTCATGCGGGCAGGACCGGTCCCGCCGCCAATTCCGCCCCCACGTCGTCGACGGTCTCCAGTGTGATCGGGCCAAGCGCCCCATCGCGAAAGTCATTGATCAGCGCCACGGATGCCCGAAGCACATCGGCCCCACCCGCCTTCTTGACCAGCGAACGCCTCGTGGCTATCAGGTCGAGCAACTGGTGGACCTGGCAGTCAGCCGGAAGGTCGCCATAGCGCTGCGCGAGGCGCCCTGGGTACTCGCTCAGCAGATATTGCCCAAGCGTGGTCGCAACGTCCTCGTCTTCGTAGGCCCCACGACCGATGCTGTGGGCGGCAGCCAGCTTGTACAGAGCGGATTGCTTGATGCCCGGCCACAAGATTCCGGGCGTATCCACCAGACTCATCCCGGGGCCCAGCTTGTGAAACATCTGCATCTTGGTGATGGCCGGCTGGTCACCCACGGGCGCGATGCGACGGTTCAGCAGCGCGTTCATCAACGTTGATTTGCCAACATTGGGAATGCCCAGAATCATCATGCGCAGGGGCTTGGCCGGCGTGCCCCTGTCAGGCAGCAGCGCCTGACAGGCGATCGGAATGCGTTTGACGTCGGACGATTTTTTCGCCGATACAACAATCGCCTTCACGCCCGGCAAGCCGTTGTAGTAACGCAGCCAGCGCTCGGTCTGCCTTGGATCGGCCATGTCGGCCTTGTTCAGCAGCTTCAGCGCCGGCCGCTGGCCCTGGCGCCGTAGGCGTTCGAAAATTGGGTTGCAACTGGAATGGGGCACGCGGGCGTCCAGCACCTCGATCACCAGATCGATCTTGCGCATGCTCTCGGCAGCCGCCTTGCGGGCGGTCGCCATATGACCTGGGTACCAGTTGATCGACATTCGACGCTCCCGGGGCTGCCCCCCGGGTCAGCCAGGATAGCGCGTCTCGACGGATCGCCACCAGGATCCCTGCACCGGGCGCCGATCAGGCGCCACGTCGAGCACCAGTTCAGCCGTTGCGCGGCAAGCGCGAGTCACTTACCCGCGCGGGTCTGTATCGTCAGCTTGATCGTGTCGCGTTTCCCGGCCGCGCTGACGACGGCCACCAGCGTCGCGGTGCCGGCAGCCGACGGCGGCTTGCCCGAGATCGTGGCGTTGTTCGCCTCTGCCTTCACCCACGCGGGCTTCTCCGGGTAGGTGATGGTGGCCTTGGCGCCGGTGCGGTTGTCGATCTCAAACGTGTAGCGGAACGCAGCGTCGCCCGCCGCGGCCTGGACGGTGGCCTCGCCGATCGCCGTCGCAAAGTGAACCCCCGAGGCACGACTGTTGGCCGCTTTGGCCCTCGCGGCGTCCCGCGCGGCGGCCAGATCAGGAAACCTGTGCTTCGGCCACCACGCCTGCTTGAGGGTTTCCGGGTCGAGGTTGTCGGCGCCGTTGTAGTACCAGCTCATGTAATCGGACTGCATCAGCGCGTGGGTCATACCTTCTGACGTGAATCCGGCACTGAGGCCGAAGCCGACCTTCAGCCGGCGCGTCCACAACGCGCGATCCTCGGCCGAAAGACTGGCACTGTTGTGCTGGGCCGACGGGATCTCGTACTTCCGGAACTGGTGGCTTCCCGCGAAATCCTTCTGTTCTTTCGTGTTGTAAAAGGCGCTGGCGTCAATGACCATGCCGGTTTCCCCGGCCCCGGCCAGAAGACCGCTGTAAAACGCGGTCACCAAAGTCATATCTGGAATGCGGGCCACGATGTGGGGATCCCCTTTTTCGGACAGGGCCGCGCCATTCAGAAGGGCCAGCTTGAACGCCGGATATTCCTTCACGCAGGCTTCCATGATCTGCTTGCCGCGCAGACGAACCTGGCGGCGGTAATCATCCAGCGTCTTGCCCGGAAGCGGCTTCGGACCGGGGAAGCCCCAGATCGGCACGGGGTGGTACTGGTTGTCCGTGTTGTCGAGGAACAGGCCCTCCATGCCCAACTCGCGACAGGCCCGGGCCATGACGGCGAAGTTTCCGACGCAGGTCGACCAGTCGCTGAACCAGTCACTGGCCTTCATGCTTGTCACGGCCAAGAACCAGCTGCGGTTCAGTTTCGAGAACTTCCCCTTGAGCGGGGCGGCTTCATCGACGACCTGGGCCGGCTTGAGCGCCACCTGGTTCGACCAGATGCAATTGGGGACTTTCTCGCCGCCCGCCACCACCGCACTGCTGTGAATGACGATCCCGTCCACGGGAAGTGATTCGATATAGGCGCGGTCCTTGAAGACCTTGGCCGGCGACGGGCCATCCCCACCCAAAGGAAGGAAGATCAGATAGGGAGGCCCGGCCGTGGCGGCCGAGGGGGCGACCGATGCGCCCTTGTCGTCAGCCCGTGCCGACGTGAGGCCGGACGGGATGGCCAAGGCCCCCGCCGTGAGGGCCGCCTGGTGCAGAAACTGGCGTCGGGCACTTCCTGGTTTGGTTTCCATGGAATGCGCATCCTACGCACGAACCTGCGCAGGGGATCCAGCTTTCCGGGCACCTCGCGATTGAGGCGAGCGGCACATCACACCCGGGCGCGTGCCTCAGGTGCGGGCACGCGTTTCCAGCGTCACCTTGATCGTGTCGCTTTTCCCGGCCGCACTGACGACGGCCATCAGCGTCGCCGTGCCGGCAGCCGACGGTGGCTTGCCCGAGATCGTGGCGTTGTTCGGCTCCGCCTTAACCCACGCCGGTTTCTCCGGGTAGGTGATGGTGGCCTTGGCACCGGTGCGAT
>JANXXE010000162.1 GCA_025350815.1 Myxococcales bacterium
AGGCGCTGCCCAAGGTGGTGGGAGATGCGGCGGCCGCCGCCCGCGGTCAGGTGCTGTTCAACGACGGCAAGGTGGGCTGCGGGTCGTGCCACAACGGCCCGATGCTGACCAACAACATGACCGTGGATGTGGGCACCGGCATCATGGCGCAGGTCCCGTCCCTGCGTGGCGTGGCCTGGCGCGCGCCGTACATGCACACCGGCTGCGCCAAGACGCTGCGTGATCGCTTCGACGCCACTTGCGGCGGCGGCGATCTGCACGGGGTCACGTCCAAGTTGACGACCGCGCAGATCAGCGATCTGGCCGCGTACCTCGAGACGCTGTAGTCAGGCCGGGATTCCGGCGCCCTCGGCCTCGGGGGCGTCGGTGAACAGCACCGGGATCGTGTCGCTGCCGCGGATGACCAGCGCGAACAGCCTTGTGCGCGCCGGCGAGCAATGGCCGCCAACAATTCAGGCACCCGTTGCGCCCAGCGCACCGACTTCTGCGCCAGCGAGGGCAGGGCCACCGGTCATCGCGCCACCAGCACCGCTGCCGCATTCCGCGCCGGAAGCCGACCGGAACAACGCACGGGCGGTACGCGCGCGCTAGTGCTGGTACCGGTGGGGTACACTGCGCGATCATGGCCTGCCGAAACAAATGGGCGACACCGTGAGGGGCGCGGAGGCCATCTTCGCGCCTGTCAGCGTTCTGGCGTTGTGGACGGGATTCGTCCTGTTCATGACCGGGTTCCGCCGCATCCGCGCCGTTCGACAGGGCCGAGTTCCTGCGGCGTCCTTTCGCCTCGGCGAGTCTCCTGATGTGCCCACGGACGTGTCGGTCGCGAACCGGAATCTGATGAATCTGCTCGAGATGCCATTGCTGTTCTACGTGGTGTGCGTCTTGCTGTACGTCACCCGACGGACAGACGCCTTCGCACTGGGCGCAGCCTGGGTCTACGTCGGCCTCCGGATTGTCCACACCGGCATTCATTTGACGTCGAATCGCATTGTCCGACGGCTTGTGGCGTTTGCCGCCGGCAACTTCGTGCTGCTGGTCCTGTGGCTGTGCTTCATCGTCCGGGGTCTTTAGACTGCGACCATGACGACGACGGGATCATTGCGCGGCCGGGTGGCTCTGGTGACTGGGTCGACATCCGGCATCGGTCTGGGTATCGCTCGGGCGCTTGCCGCCGAGGGCGCCGACATCGTCTTCAATGGCATCGACGACGACGCGACCGGGACGGCGCTGTCCCGAGACACCGCCGCGCGCTTTGGCGTCCGCGCCCTGTACCACGACGCGAACATGGCGCAGCCCACGCAGATCGCCGACATGGTGCGGTTCACGCAGGACAAACTCGGCGCCCTCGACATTCTGGTGAACAACGCAGGCATCCAGCATGTGGCGCCCATCGAGGATTTTCCCGCCACGAAATGGGATGCGATCCTGGCCATCAATTTGTCGTCGAACTTTCACGCGATGAAGGCCGCCCTGCCCGCAATGAAGGCCAGGAACTGGGGTCGTATCATCAACATTGCGTCGACGCACGCCCTTGTCGGCAGCCCCGAGAAATCCGCCTACGTCGCTGCCAAACACGGTGTGCTGGGCCTGACCAAGGTCGCCGCCCTTGAGACCGCGCGAACCGGCATCACGGTCAACGCGATCTGCCCCGGATGGGTTCTGACGCCACTGGTACAGCAACAAATCGACGACAACGCGCGCGCCCGCGGCACCACGATCGATGACGAGAAGCAGGCGCTGTTGCGGGCCAAGCAGCCGTCGGGGGAATTTGTCACGCCCGAGCAGGTCGCGGCTTTGGTCATTTTCCTCTGTGGCGACGCGGCCGCCCAGATCCGCGGCGCCGCCTTCAATGTCGACGGTGGCTGGGTTGCGCAGTAGCGACTGAGATCAGGCCGACGCCGGCTGGCGCTGGCGGGCGGCCTCGTACAGCAGGATGGCGCCGGCAACCGAAACGTTCAAAGAGGCGACCGTTCCCGCTTGCGGAATCTGCACCAGCCCATCGCAGCGACGCGCGACCGCCTCGCGCATCCCGGCGCCCTCGGCCCCGAGAACGAAGGCCGTGGGACCGCGCAAATCCGTCTGGGCCAGCGGCTGGCCACCTTCGGCCGCGGCGCCCAGCACGCGGATGCCGCGCTCGCGAAGACCGTCGATGGTTCGCAACAGGTTCGCCACCTGGGCGATGCTCATTCGTTCTGTCGCGCCCGCCGAGGCCTTGACGACCGTGCCGGTCACCGGTGCCGCCTTGTGATTGGGAATGATCACCCCCTGCGCGCCCAAAACCTCGGCGCTGCGCACCAGGGCGCCCAGGTTGTGCGGGTCGGTGACACCGTCGAGCAGCAACAACATCGGCGCCGACGGGCCGGCGAACGCCCGCGTGATGAGTTCGCCCACCTCCATGTAGACGAACTCGCCCGTGATGGCGACGATGCCCTGGTGCGTGCCTTGCCCTGCCAGTTGCGCGATGAGGGCGCGCGGGCGGTACTCCACGGTGATGCGCCGGTCCTTGGCCGTCGCTATGACCTGGTCCGTTTCCTTGGAACGATGACCATCGGCCACGTAGACGACGGCGACCTCACGCGGACGGGCGCGACACAGCTCCTCGACGGGGCGCACGCCGAACACCACCCGCGATGGGTTCACGCCTGCGCAGACTCGATCTCGCGGACCACGGCCGCGAACGCCTCGGCCGGATTCGGCGCGTCCCGCAGCGGCCGTCCGATGACCAGGTAGTCCGCGCCATTGCGGATCGTTTGTGCCGGCGTCGCGACGCGCTTCTGATCCCCGAGACTGGCGCCGGCCGGGCGCACACCCGGCACAACCAGGCGCAGCTTACCGTCGACCGCGCGCGCCTCGGCCACCTCCAGCGGCGAGCAAACCAAACCACAGATCCCCGCCTGCGACGCAACCTGGGCCCGCGCCCGCACCGTCGCCGCGACCCCGCCCGGGATCCCGTCGGCGCGCAGATCGTCGTCGTTCAAGCTGGTCAGAACGGTGACGCCCAGGATGCCCGTGCGCCCGGCCGCAGCAGCGACCGCCCGCCGCAGCATCTCGCCGCCGCCGGCGGTGTGCACGGTCAGGAATTCCACGCCCAGGGCCACCGAGATCGCCACAGCGCGGGCCACAGTCTCGGGAATGTCATGCAGCTTGAGATCCAGAAACACCTTGCCCCCACGCGCCTTGACCGCGTCGACGGCCCGCGCGCCCTCGGCCACGAACAGCTCTAGCCCGACCTTGTAAAAGACCGGCTGCCCTTCCAGTCGCTCGATAAGCGCCGTGACACCCGCCAGGTCGGGCACGTCCAGCGCAACGATGATGCGCTCCCGCGCGGACAGCGGACGTGCGCTCACGCCGGGCTCCCGGTCACCGGCACCGTTCCCTGGCGTTCGGCGCGCACGCGATCGGCCAACAACGCGACGACGTCGTCGATCTTCACCTTTTGGACCTCGGGCGATCGGCGCGACTTGAGCTCGACGAGCCCTTCGGCCACGCCCTTCTTGCCCACGGCAATTCGGTACGGCAGTCCGATCAGATCGGAGTCCTTGAACTTCACGCCCGCGCGCTCGTCGCGATCGTCGTACAGCACCTCGACGCCGGCCCCCTCAAGCTCGGCGTAGATGCGCTCACAGACCTCGGTGACCTTCGGATCACCATGCTGCAACAGCAGCAGACTGACCTCGTACGGTGCAATGGGCACCGGCCACATGATGCCGTCGGCGTCATGGTTCTGCTCGATCGCGGCGGCCGCGATGCGTGTCACGCCAATGCCGTAGCAGCCCATGATCATGGGTTTCTCTTTACCTTCACCGTCGAGGAAAGTGGCCTTCATCGACTCGGAATACTTCGTCCCGAGGAAAAACACGTGGCCGACCTCGATTCCGCGGTAGCCGCGGAAGTGGCCCCCGTCGCAACGCGGGCACGCGTCCCCGGGCGCGGCCTGCCGGTAATCGCCCATCGCCGTGGCAACAAAGTCCCGATTCGGCGCCACGCCGCGGTGGTGCATATCCGCCTCGTTGGCACCCGCGATGAAATCGGCCCGTTCGCCCAATTCCACATCGCAGTAGACAGGAACCTTCAGGCCGACGGGGCCGGCGAACCCGACCGGCGCGCCGGTCACGTCCTGAACCGTGCGATCTGTCGCCAGGACCAATTCCTTGGCGCCGAGGGCCGCGCGCACCTTGATCTCATTGACGGTTCGATCCCCGCGCACCAGCACGGCCACTGGCTTGCCGTCGGCCAGATAGATCAACGTCTTGACCAGTGCGGTCGGCGCCACGCCCAGAAACTGCGACACGTCGCCGATGGTGTGCTTGCCCGGCGTGGCAATTTTTTCAAGCGACGCCGGCGCGGACGCTGCACGGACCCCCGGTGCACGCACGTTGGCCTGCTCGACGTTGGCGGCGTATTGACAAGTGTCACAAGCGACCAGCGCGTCCTCGCCGGTCTCGGCCAGCACCTGGAACTCGTGCGACAAGGATCCGCCGATGTTGCCGGTGTCAGCCTCGACCGCGCGAAAGGCCAGCCCGCAGCGCGCAAAAATGCGCGAGTACGTGTCGTACATGTTGCGATACTCGCGGTGCGCGTCTTCGTCGGTGGCGTGGAACGAATAGGCGTCCTTCATGATGAACTCACGCCCGCGCATCAGCCCGGCGCGTGGCCGCAGTTCGTCACGGAATTTGGTCTGAATCTGGTACAGGTTCAGCGGCAGTTGCCGGTAGCTACGGACGTCGCCCCGCACCAGGTCGACGATGACCTCCTCGTGCGTGGGGCCAATCACAAAATCGGCCGATTTGCGGTCCTTGAATCGCAGCAACTGTGCGCCATACTGATCCCACCGTCCGGACTGTTGCCACAGCTCTGCGGGAACAACGGCCGGTAGAAACACCTCTGATGCCCCGGCACGATTCATTTCCTCGCGGATGATTCGAGAGACCTTCTGGATGACCTTCCAACCCAGCGGCAAGAATGAATAGATACCCGCTGCCACCTTGCGCAGGTAGCCCCCGCGCACCATCAGGATGTGTGACGGCACCTCGGCCTCGGCAGGTGCTTCCTTGAGCGTCGGAACCAGGGTCTTCGTCAGCCGCATGCGTGCACCAGTGAGTTCATGAACCCAGGGTCATAACACAACGTCCGCGTTTTCGAAGGGAGGGATTCGATGCAGCTTAGGCACATTGAACCAGGGTCGTTAGAGTGGAAGGACGCGACTGAAGGCGCCCGCGCAACGGATTTGGCCGAACTGGACCCGGACGAAGTGCAGAAGCTCCGGGTTCTTGCCGCATCCGAAGGAATGGCGCCCATGCCAGCGCCCCTGGCCCCGCCGACCGGGCCAGCACGGGCGACCCGCGCCCGCTGATCGGGCGGCCAGAAAAACTGCCCCGGCCACGCGCCTTGGCGTAAAACGCTGAGCATGCGTGGCCGGTGGATTCTCGGGGGTTGTCTCGCGGCTTGCGCGACGGGCGTGCAGGCCCAGTCCGATCCACCACCGCTTCACCCGCCTGCGGCCGACGCCGGTGCGGCTGATGTGGCGCGACCCAACGACGGGGCTTCGGCACCCGATGAACTGACGCGGCTGCTGACTTCCGCCGAGGCCCTTGCGACCCAAGAACAGGCCGCCGCTGCATTCGAACAGTGGGACACCTACTACAAGATCACCGATCTGCGTGAGCACGAAAGGGCCTTCGTGCGCCTGCGCGTGGATGCGCTTGGGGCCCGCCTTCCCGCTGATGCCGCCGAGGCCGCCTGGCGCGCAACGGCCAGTCCCTTGGCGCACGCAGCCCTCGGGTCCAAAGTTGCGGCGACTCTGAGACAAAAGGGCGATGCGTCCGCGGCGGCCCGCGTGGACGCCGAGACCGCGTCCCTGCGGCGGCAGCTGGGTTGGTCCACCGCGGTGTCTGCCCTCGGCCCGGGAGATCCCACGCGGCTGGGATTGTCCGTGCCCCTGTCCGGCCGCACGCAGGCCCTGGGCGAGGTCGCGCTGCGCGGGGCCATGATGGCGCTTGGGGACGCCCGCGGAACGAGGGGCGCCCCCGGATTCCAATTGCTGGTGCGGGACGCTGCCCCCGAACGCGACCGCGGCGATCGAAACACCGCCGAACTTGTGCGCGAGGAGGCCGTCGTCGGAATCGTCGGCTCGCCCGATCGCCGCACGGTCGAGCGCAGCGCCGCCGACGGCGTCCCCTTCCTGGTCCTCGATGAACAGGCACCGGGCGCGCAGACAACCGCGTTTCAAATGATCCACGCGCCCGAAGCCCGCGCTGCCGAGCTGGCCCGCCGCGCGCTGACGACCGGCGCCCGCCGGTTTGCGATCTTGGGGCCCGACAGCGCCGCCGGCAAACGCCTGGCGGACGCCTTTCGAAAAGCGGTGACCGCGGGCGGCGGAAAGATCACCGTACAAGCGACGTACATCGCGGGCTCCAGCTCTTTCACCGCCACCGTCGAGCAGATCCGGAAGGTGCCAATGGACGCCGTGTTCGTTCCAGAAGACGCCGAGCGTCTGGAACTGATCGCCCCTGCCCTGGCCGTCGCTGACCTGTGGCCGCGCGCCTTTTCCAAGTCTGTCGCCAACACGCCCGATGCAACCAAGCGCCACTACATCCTGTTGTTGTCGACGGCGCGCCTGCTGTCGTACCGACTTGTGAAAAATGCCGGCCGCTACGTCCAGGGCGCGCTGCTGTCGCCGGGCTTCTATGCAGACCCTGGGGAAACGGCCCGCGGCGGTTTCGTCGAACGGTACCGGGCCCTGTTCGGCCAAGATCCCGGCGCCACCGACGCATACGCCTACGACGCGGTGACCGTCCTTCGCACCACAGTCGAGCGCGGGGCGACGAGCCGCGCCGACGTCTTGCGCCTGCTGCAAAGCCAATCGTACGAGTCGGTCACGGGCACGATTCGATTCGGGGCTGACCACGCCCGCATCGATCCGCCCCTGGTTTACGTCGTCGACGGCGAAGACATCAAGACGCTGCCCTGACGGGGGCGTCGCGAAGAAGACCCAGCGTCTTGCGCGTGAAGCTGGACACGGCCAGGGAAACAAGATCGCGGCCATTTACCCAGCGAAGCTCGGATGAGCCGGTGGGCCGACCCGTCGCCTTCACCTGGAAGGCACTGGCCGTCACATCCCGATGCGTGAAGACGTGCCGGACCGAGCCGAGCTCACGCAGGGCCCCCACGCGGCGAAGACCCAGTGCCGACAGGGCCCGTCGCGCGGCGGCCGGCTCGCTCTCGCCGGCGTCGACCTCGGCGGCGGGCAGCGTCCACGTTCCGCCCAACAACGATCCCGCCGGCCGTAATTCCAGCAAGATCTTGCCGGCGCGCTCGACGGCGATACAGGCGACGCGCACGATCTTCTTCGGCGCGCGGACGCGGCGCACGGGGATGACGTCGGTGCGATCAGTCGCCTGTGCCCGACAGTGGGCGATGACCGGACAGGACGCGCAACGCGGTCGGCCCGCGACGCAGACGCGCGCCCCAAGTTCCATCACGGCCTGGGCAAAGTCACCGGCGCGCAGGCGCGGCACCAAGGTCTGGCCCCGGGCCCGCAGGCGTAGCCGCGCGGCCGGACCATCGATGGGTTCCGCGACAGCAAACAGCCGCGCCACGACACGCGCGGCGTTTCCGTCCAGCGCAAAGGTCTGCGCGCCGAAGGCGATCGCGGCAACCGCGGCGGCCGTGTAGGGCCCGACCCCCGGCAGGGTCACCAAAGTCGCCTCGTCGCGCGGCAGTGCCCCCCCGTGCTCCTCGACCACCGCGACAGCCGCCCGATGCAGATTGCGCGCCCGCGTGTAGTAACCAAGACCCGACCACAGCCCCAATACGTCCTGCTCGCCCGCCCGCGCCAGCGCCGCGAAGTCCGGAAACCGTTCGACGAAGCTATGAAAATACGGAATCACCGTCGCCACCACGGTCTGCTGCAGCATGAACTCGGAGACCAAAGTTCGATACGGGCTCGGACGTGTGCGCCAGGGCAAATCCCTTGCGCCCACGTCGTACCAGCGCAACAGGACCGTCGACAGGTTCATGCCAAATCCGCCGCCAGTATAGTAGAAGACCAGTGTGGCAGCGGGCGCAGGCGATACCGATCCCGTCACCGCTATCGAGCGCGGACAGCTTTCCCCCGTGTATTGCCTGCACGGGGCCGAGAGCTACCTCATCACACGCTGCCTGTCGGCCATTCGTGCAGCGGTCCTGGGCGCCGAGGGAAGCAAGGGGGCCAGCTTTAACTGCGACACCTTCGACCTGAAGGAATCTGGCCTTGCCACCGCCCTGAACGCCGCCAAGACACTACCGATGTTCGCCCGCCGCCGCCTGGTGATTGCGCACGGGATCGATCTGCTGAAGGCGGACGATCTGGCGCTGCTGCCGGCGTACGTGGCAGACCCCAACCCTTCGACCTGCCTGGTCCTGACCGGCGACAAGATCGACGGGCGCCTGCGCGCCTTTGCGGCCCTGCGCAAGGCCGGCTTCTTGTTCGAGTTCGCGCGACTGCGCGATCGCGAACTGCCGACGTGGTTATCGCGCGAGGCCAAGACGCGACAGATCGCCATCGACAACGACGCCGTCCAGGCGCTGGCGGATGCGGCGGGACCGGATCTTGGCCGCCTGTCGCTGGCGCTGGATCAGCTGGCCCTTTTCGCCGGTGCGGACACCCGTATAAACCGCGCGCACGTCGAAGATCTGATCGCTGACAGCCGCGAGCGCAGCGTGTTCGAATTGACCAAGACCATCGGCGAGGGCAATCCGCTGGCGGCCATGCGCCTTTTGGCCAACATGCTGCGGAACCGCGAGCCGGCCCTGCGTATCCAGTTCATGCTGCTGCGCCAGATCCGCCAGATCTGGCGCGCCAAAGAGCTGGCCGCCGCCGGGGTGCCGCGGCCCGAGATCGCGTCGCGCATCGGGATGGCGCCGTTCTTTGTGGACGACGTCCTCATCCCCGCACGAAAGATGTCGGTGGCGACTCTCGAACGCAGTTTGCGGCGCCTGCATCAGGCCGACCGCAGTCTCAAATCTTCGCGGATCGACCCCGAGGTGCAGATCTCGCGACTGGTTCTGCGCCTCGCGGAAGATGCCGCCGGACGGCCGGCTACTTCAGGTCGTTGACGGCCGTGACAAGCCGAGAAACCTGACGGGACGACGCGCCCTTCTTGATCAGCCCACGGCCGCCGGCCCGGTCAATCAAGCGCAGCGCCGGCGCCAGCAAGCCTGTCGCTTCCTTGGCGTTCTTGGCGGTAATAGCGGCGCGCAGTCGCTTCGTGGCCGTTCGCATCTCCGCCTTTTGGGTGCGGTTGCGGGCCTCGTGGGTGATGCGCTGACGGTTCTTCTTCTGAGATGACTTGATGTTGGCCAATGTCTACTTCCTTTCCGAAGGGGCCCGGATTCTGGGCACCCGGACCGCGACTGTCAAGCAGGGCGGTGCCCCGGGGTGGTTTAGCGTCTCTAAAGTTCGAGGCCCTTGGCCTTCGCGGGCCGGTCGCCCTGGGGCTTGGCGGCCTTGTTGCCCTGGCCGCCCTCGCTGCCCGGGGACGGCACGACGATATTCTGGCTGCCCTGGTCATCGCCCGGCCTGCGGATGGTCCGCTTGGTGATGCGGTCGATGACGTTGTCGTTGGCGTCGCGATCGTTGACCGGCGCCCCCGTGACAGCCTCCACCACCGGATCCATGCGCGGGCCGCCCTTGTAGTTGGCCTTGCGGGCGTCCGCCAGTTGCGCATCCACCTGGCCGTCATAGATCGCCAGGCAGTACACGTCGTAAAACTCGGAGCGATCGACCAGCCGCAACACGTCCCCGGCTTTCGACGTCCACATGAAGTGGTCCAGCTTCTTCTTCACCCCGGCCTTGGACTTTTCCTCGGCGAAAATCTCACGCGCCATGCCGAAACGCGTCTGCATCAGCGCCCCGAATTCGACGAAGCGCTTGCCCTGCAGCATGTCTTTGTCGAAGGCGATGAACATCTTGTACAGCTTGTCGTGGGCAAAGAAGAAGTATCGCGTGGTGCTCTCTTCCTTGGCGACCAGCAGTGATTCTGATGTGTTCTGCGTGAATTCCTGGTCGATGATCGACACGTCGTAGCCGCTCTTTTGTCCCTCGAACTTCACGTAGTGACCCTTGACCTGCTCGACGTCGCCGCGCATCTCCTTGCGCACCCGATCTTGCCGCGTGGGATCGTTGGCGGCCTTCTGCAGGCGGTCCGCGTAACCGGCCTCGATGCGTTCGACCACCTTGGCCGAGACCTCGTCGACTGACATCCCCCACTTGAAGTCGCCCTTCAGCTTGTTGATCTCGTCGGCCGACGCCAACGGGACCTTCCCCGACGCCTTCGCCGACTTGGCCTTGGCCGCCGCCTGAACAGACCCTTGCGAGGCACCGGCCAGCAAGATGGCCACCACGGCGAACCCAAGTCGTGTCATCCGCATCCCCTGGTTTCTAACACCTGTCGTACCAGGGCCACAACCGGCCCGGTCCTGCAATCTCAGGGGCCGGGCCGGGCCGCCGCCGCGCCGGCGCCGCCACCCGTCGCGCTGTCATGCTGCCAGTCCTCGTCGTCGTCGGCCCATGTGGGGTCAATCTTGGTTGGCTTGAACGTGTCGGCGCGACCGGTCTTGAGATCCTCGCGGGCGTTGCCCGAATAAAGCGCCCCTTCGCCCGGCCCCGAGTAATCAATCCAGAACGCGGCAGGACCCTGGCGCACGTCCAGATGCACGAAGGACGAGTTCGGGTAGTACCCCACCCCGATATGCGGAAATGTCGCGCGCAAATAGTCTCGCAACTGCGTGTTCTTGACGCCCGCGATGCGAAAATCGCACGCCAGGCCCAGCTTGTGTGGGCTGTGGGGGTTCTTGGCAACGCTGGGATGCCGGTAGCCCGACACCACCTCGACGCGCCGTCCGGGCCAGTGACGTCCCGCCTCATACAGCAGGCGGGTCAGCCGGGGATTCATCCGAAATTTCGTATTGGTGTGATGGCACCGCAGGAACTGATCCATTCGTTTCTGGACACCGCGAACCGGGCGGCCGCGATCGTCCGCGATGCGCAGATGACAGGTTTCCTTGCTGTTCACGTGAAACAGCTCGACGGGCGGCCAGCGCGCCTTCTTGACCCGACTCTTGACCGCGGCCCCGGTCGTCCGTGCGGACGCCGCCACCAGGCACAGCGCAAGCAACAACCGGGCGCCCGCGGCAATCGGCACGACCTTCATACTGGACCGCCTCAGTGGGGGGGCGTCAACTTCTTCCGCAAGTCGACCACCAGCGCCCACGCGTCGCGGGGCGACAGATCATCGGGCTCGACACTGCGCAGGATCTCGGCCACCTCCACAGGCGCGCGGTCCTCCCACGACGATCGCAGGGCGCCCTGCCCGGGGGCAATCGTCTGCGGCGCCGCGGGGGCCTGTCGGCCGGCCTCCAACGTCGCGAGAATGGCCCGCGCCCGCGCGACGATCTCGGCGGGTAGGCCCGCCATCTTGCCGACCTCGATGCCGAACGATCGACTGGCCCCGCCCGGCGTCAGCTTGCGCAGGAAGATCACCTCGCCCTGCCCTTCGCGCGCGGCCACGCTGACGTTGCGCACACGCGGGTGTTCGTCTGCCAGCGCGCACAGCTCGTGGTAATGCGTCGCAAACAACGCCCGGGCACCCAGCCGGTCATGCACGAACTCGGCGACCGCCCAGGCAATGGACACACCGTCATAGGTCGACGTCCCGCGGCCGATCTCGTCCAGCACCACCAGGCTTTGTCGGGTCGCGTGGCGAAGGATGTGCGCGGTCTCGCGCATCTCGACCAGGAAGGTCGATTCACCACGGGCCAGATTGTCCCCGGCGCCCACGCGCGTGAACACGCGATCACAAATACCGATGCGCGCCGTGCGCGCCGGAACAAAGCTGCCCATCTGCGCCAGCACCACGGACAGCGCCACCTGCCGAATCAGCGTCGACTTGCCCGCCATGTTCGGGCCCGTCACCAGCAGCAGTTGCTCGTTGTCCGCATCCAGCCTGATGTCGTTCGGGACGAAGCCACCGGCCGCGGCCAGACGTTCGACGACCGGATGGCGGCTGTCGCCGAGGTCAATCACCGCGGAATCATCCACTTGAGGCCGCACGTAGCCCAATCGGTGGGCCTGCTCGCCCAACGCCGCCAGCACATCCACGGCCGCCACGCGACCGGCGACGGTCATGAGACGCTCGGCGCTGACGCCGACCTCCTCGCGCAGGGCACTGAATAACTGCAGCTCGATGGTCACGCGGCGCTCGTCCGCCGACAGGATCGTCGCCTCGTATTCGCCGAGTTCAGGCGTCACGAAGCGTTCGGCATTCGCCACCGTCTGCTTCCGGATGTAGTCAGCCGGAACGTTGGCCAACTGGGCGCGCGTGATCTCGATGTAATAACCGAAGACGCTGTTGTACTTCACCTTCAGCGACGGAATGCCCGTGCGCTCGCGCTCGCGCGCCTCGATGGCCAGGATGCGATCGCGCCCGCCAGCGGCGATGGACACCAATTCGTCCAGTTCGGCCGACACGCCCGGCCGGATGTAACCGCCGTCCTTGGTACTGGCGGGGGCGTCATCGCGCAAGGTGCCCAAGATCTGCTCGCCCAGTTCCGTCGGCAGATCGGCGCCCATCGACAGAAGACCCCGCGCGTCGGTCGCGTCACCCAGGGCCGCCGCCAGTTCCGGCAGACGCATCAGCGACCGGCCGAGAGCCACGAGATCCCGGGGCGACGCCACGCCCAGCCGCGCCCGCCCCGCCAGCCGTTCGATGTCGCCCAGCTCGCCCAGAATCTTTCGCGCCGCCTCGCGCGCGGCCTGTCGCCCCACCAGACTGTCAACGGCGTCGTGGCGCCGCCGGATGGCCGCGACGTCCATCAACGGGAACAGCAGCCAGCGCCGCAACAGACGCCCGCCCATGGGCGAACATGTCACGTCCAGCACGTCCAGCAGCGATCCCGACCGCTTGCGTTCCTGCATCGTTTCGGTCAGTTCAAGATGCGCGCGCGCCTGCTCGTCCAGCACCAGGTAATCCGCGCGGCGGAAGATCTCCAGCCGACAGACCGGCAGCGGCGCCGACATCTGGGTCGCCCGCACATAGGCCAGGACACGGGCAGCCGCCGCCGCCAGCGCGGGGAAGCGTTCGAGATCCGCGCGGTTGTCGCCACCCGACAGCGACTCGCCCAGCACGCCCAGGGGGGACGCTTCGCCCGACGTGGCGACCAGCGTCTGCGACACACGTCCGTGCGCCCGCCGCAGGGCCAGCGCCAGGGCGGTATCGTCACGCGAAAGGACAACCTCCCGCGGCTCGGCCCGCGCCACCTCGTCGATCAGGCCCTCCAGCGTCGGCGCCATCGTGGCGCGAAAATCGCCCGTGGTGACGTCGACGAAGGCCAGCCCGAAGCCCTCGCGCGCATCGCCCACGGCGGCCGCCACGTAGTTGGGCACCCGCGGATCCAGCGATTCTTCGTCGAGGATGACGCCCGGGGTGACGACGCGAACGACCCCGCGCTTGACGATGCCCTTGGTGACCTTCGGATCCTCCAGTTGCTCGCACAGGGCGACGCGGTGGCCCAGATCCGTCAGCTTGGTCAGGTACGCGCGCGCGGCGTGATGGGGCACGCCACACATCGGGATCGGGTTTTCCTTCCCCTTGTCCCGGGTGGTCAACGTCAGACCGAGGGTCCGCGATACGTAGACCGCGTCCTCGTAGAACATCTCGTAGAAATCCCCGAGGCGAAAGAAGACGATCGCGTCGGGGTAGCTGGCCTTGGTGTCCAGATACTGGCGCATCAGCGCCGTCGTTTCCGGACGGGGCAGTCGATTACTCCTTCGGGGCGGCTTCTTTGGCGGGGCGCGTTTTCTTGGGGGCCTTCACGGGGGCCTTGGCCGCCGAGACCCGGGCGGCGCGCTTGCGCTTCACGCGGGCTTTGAGCTTTCGCTGGCTAATCTTGCGGCGCATCTTCTTCGAACGGCGGTTGTCGCGATTTCCCATCAGGTGGCTCCTAGTCGTCTCGAAAACAGTCTTACGGCACGCACTATTGAAAACGCGCGCGCAGGTGTCAAGCACGGCGCGTGGCAATCACCCGTCGACGGCCTGGGGGGGCAGTTCGCGAACGTCGGCGACAAGCACCGTTTCGCCATGCCGAACACGCACCTGACTGCCCGCCGGGACGCTGACGTGCAGCATGGCCAGGGCCACCCCGGGACCGTCCGGCAAGCGCGCGACGCTGGTGACGTGACCGGCCTTCGGCCTCGCATCATCTTCCAGCAGATCGCCCGGGGCCGCATCGCCCGCAGCCAACAAGGTCAGACGTACCAGACGCCGGTTCAAATGACCGCGGTCGCGCACGCGCACGATCGGTTCCTGCCCCAGGTAGCAGCCCTTGCTGTAATCGATGGCGGACGAAAGGCCCAATTCCATGGGGAAATACTGATCCGTTATCTCGGCACCGAAGCGCGGCTCGCCCGCATCGATGCGCAGGGCCTCGGCCACCGCAGGCCGCAGGCGCCGCACACCCGCCGTCGCCAGTCGCGCCTGCAACGCCGCGAGATCGGCCCTTTCGCCCCCCACCCAGACGCCGTCGGCCCCGAATCCCCGCGCCCGCACCAGCCACAGCGGCGACGACGCGCCGACGTCGACATGGGACCACAGAGGCTGACTCGCGAAGCCGTCGGGGACTGCGACGCCGGCCGTCGCCAGGGTCTGAATCGCGCGCGGGCCGAAGAGACCCGACAGCTGCATGGCCCCGTCGGCCGTCGCGCTGACATCGTCCATGATCGCGTACCGGCCAAGAGCAGCGGCCGTGGGGGCACCCTGGCCACGCACGACCACCAGACGCACGTCGTCGCTGCGCACGAGCGCGCGAAACTCGCTGACGATATGCCCCTTGATGGTCAGCAACAGCGAATGACAGCCCCGCCCCGGCGGCGTGCCCGCGATATTCCCCGTCACCAGTCGTTGCAGAAACGTCAGCCGATCCGCCCCGCCAACGCGAACAACCTCGGCCCCGTCCAGGTCAACTGCGACGACGCCGTTGGTCAGATCGGCCAAGGCGTCGGTGTCATCCATGCCTCTGCTCTATAGCCCGCCGTTCGGCCAGGCGCACAGCCCGTCGCCCCGCCGCCTCGGCCAGGCGCCGCCGATCGTCGTCGGTCTCGGGAACCAGCGGTTGCACGGGACGCGGCCGTCCGTTGTCGTCGACGGCGACCATCGTGACGTAGGCACGCGTGGCCTGCACCCGCGCGCGGTTGCGCGGATCCTCGGCGAAGACGCGAACACCCACCTCCATCGAGGTGCTGGCGGCAAAATTCACCTGGGCCTGAACGATCACCACCTCACCCAGGCGCACGGGCCGCAGAAAGTGCAGCCGATCCATCGACGCCGTGACCACGGAACCCTGCGCGTGTCGCGCCGCCGCGATCGCCGCTGTTATGTCGATCCACTGCATCAGGATGCCGCCGAAGATCGTGCCGTGCGCGTTGGTCAGCCCCGGCAGAACGATCTGGGCGGTCTCGACACGCGAGGCCCGCGGCGAGAACGAAACGGGATCGGCGGTGTCGGTGGCCATGCGATGATCCCGGTACCACGCAGCACGGCGACGGTCAAACCGTGTAGACTGCGCCCCTGCGCTTCATGACGATCTTTCCTCGCCTTTGTCGCCTTTGTCGGCGCCGGTTTCCCCGCGTGGCTCTCGCATCTGTCGGCGGACTGGCCCTGCTGCTTGCCCCCTTGCTGATCCCGGCCCCCGCGCAAGCCCACACCTATACCCTGCCGCAGCTAATCGAGCTTGCGACCAAAAACAACGCGGGTCTTGCGGCCAGCGCCCAGGCCACGCTGGGCATCGAGGCGCAGCTTCTGGAAGCGCGCAGAAGCTGGATGCCCACCGGCGAACTGCTGCAACTGATCACCGCATCGCCCGCCATTCATTGTCAGACCGACCTGCCGCTGCCCGCCGGCAAGGATCCGAAAGACTGGCGTCAGGAACATTGCGACAACACCAACGTTTCGGAGGCGACACTGAAGTTCAACGGCGTCTTCACCCGCACCGAGGTGCGCTTGACGCAGCCCCTATACACCTTTGGCAAGATCGCGGCCGGCGTGCAGGCCGCCGAGGCCGGCGTGACAGCGTCGAAAAGCCGTGAGGACGCCCAGCGCGCCGAGCTTGAACTGAACGTGCGACGCGCCTACTGGGGCGCCAAGCTGGCCCGCGAAGTTCTCGACACGCTGAAAGAGGGCCTGGGTTACCTGGCGGAAGCCGAGGCGCGCATCAACCAAGATCTGTCGGCCGGTACTGGCAGCGCCAGTCCCACCGACCGCTTTCGCCTGGCGACCGTGCGCGCGCAAGTGGAAACCCAGATCCTGGAAGCGACCCGCCTGGGCAAGGTCGCCCGCAACGGCCTGCGTGCCTTGATCGGCGACGCCGCGCCCGCCGATTTCGACATCGACGCCGACCCACTGGGCGCCGTGACGGTGCCTGTGCGCCCGCTGGTTCACTACGAGGAACAGGCACGGCTGACGCGCCCTGAAGTCAAGGCGCTGGACTTCCTGCTGAAGTCCAAGCGATCACTGGCCGATCTCGAACGACGCAAGCAGTACCCTGATCTGGTTCTGGTGGGAACGGCGACGTTCGCGTACGCAAGCTCGGTCGACAACCCGAAGAACGCCTTCGCGAACGATCCCTTCAATACCCTGGCGGGTGGCCTGGGCGCGGCCCTGCGCATCCCCCTGGATTTGGGCGTGAAGAACGCGCGCGCGGACCGCGCCAGCGCCGACGCCGAGGAGGCGGCCTATCGTCGACGCGAGGCCCTGGGCGGCATCCGTTTCGAGGTCGACAGATCCTACGACGAGCTGACCGAGGCCATGGATCGCAGCCAGGTCGTAGCCAAGGGCGAAAAGAACGGCCGCCGCTGGATCATGTCGGTGAAAGCGAACTTCGATCTGGGCCTGGCCGAGACGCGGGACTTCTCCGACGCGCTGGTGGCCTTCTTCCAGAACCGCATCAAGTACCTGCAGTCGCTGATGGACGTGAACCTGGCCGCCGCCGCCCTCAGCCGCGCGACCGGCGCCGACGTCACGCGCGCGAACTGACGAGCACGCTGGTTGTGACGCCTAGATCCCCAGAAACAACCGCGTCCCGAAGTTCGGCTCGAGATCCGACGCCAGGATCTTCCCCGCCGACGCCTTCACGTCGTACTCGACCCGCTTGAATTCGAAGGTCTTCGTCTCGGTATCGAACACGGTGTAGCTGGCCCGGGGATCAAAATCGCGCGGCTGTCCCACCGACCCGACGCTGACGATGTACTTCCACCCCGGCCGCAACTCGAAGGTCTGCGCCACCACCTCCTGCGCGCCCGGGCGGTCCGGATTCAGCGCGAATGCCTTGCACAGATGCGAATGCCCAATCAGCGTCAGTTGCGACATCTTCTCCCAGATGGTCAGGCACTTGGCCGCCTGGTCCTTGGCGAAGATGTAATCGAACTCCTCGATGTTCAGGGGCGACCCATGGCAAAAATGGACGCCGTTCTCGCGCACCTCGTAGGGCAGCGCCTTCAGCCAATCCATGTGCGCGGGCTCCAGCTCTTGCGCGTGCTTGTCCAGCGCCTGGCGGGCCGCATGGTAGTAATACGAATAATCCATCCGCCCGGCCACCGCCGCATCGTGGTTGCCCAGGATTGTGTGCGCCACTTTCGACCGGATCAACGAACAGGCCTCGTTCGGACTGGCCCCGTACCCCACGGTATCGCCCAGGCAGACATAGCGATCGATGCGCTCTTTTTCGAACGCCGCGAAGACGGCCTCCAACGCCTCGATGTTGGCGTGGGTGTCCGACAGGATGCCGTACCGCATGGGTCGGCCAATATATCACCTTGTCGCGTGATAAAAGCTATTCGCCATGCACGCCCTTGCTCTCGGGTGTTTCTTCCTCTCGGGGGCCTCCAGCCTGGTCCTCGAGATGCTGTGGACGCGCATGCTGACCCTGGTCTTCGGGTCCACCACCCTGGCTGTCTCGACGGTGCTGACTGCCTTCATGGGCGGCCTTGGGCTCGGTTCCTATTTGGCCGGCAAGGTCGCTGACCGCCTTCGGGATCCCGTTCGCGCCTACGCTTTCGCCGAGGCGTCCGTCGGCCTGTATGCCCTGGCGGTTCCTGCCCTCATAGCCTTTTACCCGGCACTCAACCAGTGGCTGTGGACGACCTTCGGTGATCGCTACGCCCTTTTGTCCGTGTTGCGTTTCGTCGCCTCGGCCGCGCTGCTGTTGTTGCCGACCACGCTGATGGGCACCACCCTGCCCCTGCTGTCGCGCTACTTCGTCTCGCGCCCCTTCGAACTCGGCCGCATCAGCCTGCGCCTGGGGACGCTGTACGCGACCAATCTGTTCGGCGCGGTGGCCGGCGCCTTTGTCGCCGGATTCGTCTTCATGCCCCTGCTGGGCGTACGCGCGACCAACATCATCGCGGCGTCGTTCAATCTGTCGCTGGCCGTCGCCGTGTTGCTGGGGCGTCGATTTGTCGCCACCACGGTGCCCGCCGTCAGTCTCGACGAATTGACCCAGGCCGCCGCCGGCACCGATGCTACCCCTTCGCCCACGTCGACCGATCATCTGGCCGCCGTGACACCCGCGACCCGACGACTGGTCCTGGCGGCCTTCGTCGTGTCAGGCGCAACGGCCATGACCTTGCAGGTGCTGTGGACCCGCGCGCTGGCCGTATTGATCGGCTCGTCCATCTTCTCGTTCACG
>JANXXE010000164.1 GCA_025350815.1 Myxococcales bacterium
CCCAGCGCCTGCACGTGCTTGTCGGACAGGCGGGGGCCACCCATGCGGCCGGTGAAGACCGTGTTCATCAGGACGGTCAGATCCTTCATGTCGCCGTCCCAGTGGAAGGGCGCCGTGCTGCCGATGCCGCCGCGCAGGTTCTGGGTGCGGCGCAGGCCGATCTTCTGGAAACGCCAGGCGCGCCCGTCGTCGCCGCCCTCGGGGTGGCAGGACGCGCACGCCAAACCGAAATTGGTGGAGCCATGGAAGACGGCGTGGGCGGTGTCCAGGCGGCTGTCGTCGCTCAGCTTCACGGTGCCGCCCTTGCTGGTCAGGATCTCGATGCGCGCGGGCTCACGCGTCTGCACCACCATGCGTCCCAGGCCGTCGAAAGCAACGGCGATGGCATCACCCACGGGCTGGCGAAAGGCGGCGTCGTTGGGATCGCCCGAGCCGGTGGAATCGCCGGGCGGCGGCGCCGGCATGAACACGCAGGTCTCGCCGTCGTCCAGCGCCGTGGAGGACATCAGGTTGACCTGCCGGCCGGGGTTGGTCCCGGTGGTGTTGCCCGCGAACACCATGGCGATCTTCTTGCCGTCGGCCGAGAAAGCCATGTCCACCGGCAACACGGCGAACATCAGCTGGCTCGACGTCTTCGCCGCGCCGGTGGCCTCGGGGAACGACGTCACGGCGGCGCCCATGGCGCCCTTGCACGGCCCGCCGCCGTAGCCACCCTGGTCCGTGCCCAGTTCCATGTTCGAAGCTTCCTGATGCAGCATCACCGCGCCGCCACCGGCCAGCGGGCGCAACCGCCAGGCCACTCCGGGCGACGCCGCGGTGATGGTCTCGGACGCGTCGGGAGGAACCGGCGTGCTGGTGCCGGAGCTGTCCATGGTGGGCCGAGACGGTGCCCCCAGGTGCTGGTTGGCGGCCGGGCTGCCCGGCGGGTGGCGGCGTTCGATCAGGCTGCCGTCGCTGGCCTTCACCACCAGCAGATCGGCGGTGCGGAACTGGCTGATGAACAGCTTGTCGCCGCTGACCACGACGTCACGCAGGTCGCGGTCCAGCACAGCCTTGCGGACGGCGTCGCCCCCGACGGGGTTCAGGTCGACCAGTTCGCCGCCCGCGCAGGTCACGTGCAGCATGTCAGTGGCCTTGTTGTAGGCGATGCCACGGGGAGCCCCGCACACCGCCCGGCGCGCGATGATCGCTTGCTTCTTCGTATCGACAGTGACCACGGCACCGGCGCGGCGGAGCACGACGTGGACCGCGCCCGCCGCGTCCTGCACGGAGCGGCCGGGCTCGTCGCCGTCCATCAGCGGAAGGGTGGCCAGCAACTTTTCACCGACGACATCGGCGAAATAGAGGGCGTCGCGATCCGGATCGGCGGCGAAGGCGGTCTTGCCGTCCGCCAGCATCAGCAGCGTGCCACCGCTGATGGGCAGCGCCTGTTTCGCGGCGACGGGCGTGGCGGCCAGGATGCCGCTGGCGGGGGCACCTCCGGGGGCGGGGGCAGCTCCGGCGGATCCCGCCGTGCCGCCGGCACCGGTGGGACGCATGGGGCCGGCTGGCCAGGTCGCGAACCCGCCGCCGGTGCCACCAGATCCCGGATCGTCGGGCTGGGGCATCTGGTTGTTGTTCGGCTCCTTGACCGACCCGCACGAGGCCATCATCACGGCCACCAGAGTCATTCGGCCCAACGACGAGAAACGGTCACGCATGGGATCTCCTTCAGATGATCGACGCCCGCTAACGACGCCCTATATGGTGCGCTCATCACGCCAACGGCGGCAGTTAGATTTCTGTGTCTTTGCGGCTCTCACCGACGGTGGTGATTCGACTTCCCGATGTCCAAACCATCGCGTCCGCGGCAGCCACCGCCTACCGCGCCCGCCACCAACGGCATCGCCCTTCGCGATTCCCTGATCAGAGCTTGGTGCTGGTCTGCGCGAGGCCTGCCTTGAGCCCCTGGGCAAGCTGGGTCGTCGAGCCAATGCCCCAGTAGTGCAAGAACACGATCCTCGGCGACTCCGTCGCCATGTGCTGGTGGAGCGCCACGATGTTGATGCCCGCCGCGCGCAGCGCTTTCAAGACACCTTGAAGCTCGCCCTCGAGCATGGCGAAATCACCGTCCACCACGGCCTTGTCGTCGCTGCCCGCGAACGCCGCCCAGGTGTTGACACCCATGGTGCTGCCGACAGTGACCCCGTGCATGGTGGTCGTGCGGCCGATCGTGATCTTGTAGACGCCGCTGCCGAGAGATCCTTTGGTTCCGATCACATCCTCGATCCTCTTGGGGTCAAGCGACGTACTTGCAGGATCGATCTCGGTGCTGGGAAAATCCGTCGCGCCGCTGGTCTCCTGGATCTTCGCGAACACTTTTCCGACGGCGGCAGCCAGCGTCTCCTGATCGCCCATCCCGCCCACGTGCATGAACATGATCTTGGGCGCATCGCCGAAGAAGTGGTTGTGCAGCGCAGTCACTTCCAGCCCGTTGTCCAGGGCGACGCTCATGACCAGATTGACCTGCGGCTCGGTCATCACCATGTCGCCCATGACCATCACGCCGTCGTTGGCGGGCGTGAAGGCCGCCCACGAGGTCAGCCCCAAGGGGGGCGTCATCTTGACCGAACCGACCTTCACGGCAAGATCGCCGCGCGGCACGCTCACCTTGAAGACGCCCTCCGCTTCATTGAGCGCTCCCTTGGCGCCCGTGAGCTGCTCGATCTTCGCAGGGTCCAGCCTGGCCGGGCCAGCGGCATGCGTTCCACCAGACGCATCGACGGCACCATGCGTGGGATGCTCGGGTGCCGGGCTCGCCGCCTTGGACTCGGAACAACCGCCCGTGACGAACGGAAGCGCGGCACAGGCGACGATCGCGAGACAATTTTCGGTAACGGACGAGAGCTTCATGAGGGATCCTTCTTGAGTTGCCTGGAACGTGTCGACGGCAGAGCGCCATCACCGTCATGCCCGGCAGCAAGGCTCATGCCACGGCAGACGTCAGCCTCCCGCGCTCGCCGTTGCGCGCCTTGACCCGAGGTTCGGCACGAGTCGTGCGCACCACTTGTGCTGGCACGGCAGCGCCCGGCGCGACCAGCGCCGCCTCGCGATGGGACCAGCCTCGACAGTCGTCGGCCACGTTGCTGGCCCGCGCGTGGGCGAGTAATACTCTGCGCCACCATGGCTGCCCCAACCGTCGCCGAGGCTCCCGCAGCCGAAGCCCAGCGCGAGGACGGGTCGCCGCGGTTTCATTTGGTCGTGATGGGGCCGGATTACACGGCAACGCACCAGTTGCCTTCGTCGGGCACCCTCACCGTCGGCCGCGCCGAGGATGCGCAGGTGCGCATCGCCGATCGGCTCGCGTCGCGCTACCACGCCCGCCTCTACGTCGGCGCCGCGTTCGCGATCGAGGATCTCGGCAGCGCGAACGGCACGCTGGTGCGTGACCAGCCGGTGGAACCGCAGCAACGGGTCACGGTGGCGCCGGGCGAGACCATCAACGTGGGCTCCACCATCCTGGTCATCCAGCGGCGCGAGCCGGGCGTAAAAGCCTCTCGCGTGCGGCCGCACGGCCATTTCGAGGCGCGCCTGATCGAGGAGTGCGCACGCGCCGAGAGTGTGCGCGGCACTTTTGCCGTTGTCCGCTTGCACGTCGATGAGGGCCCCGCAGCGGCTCGGGCCGGCGACCTCATCGCGGCGACGTTGCGTGCGGGCGACGTCCTGGCCGCCTACGGGCCGAACGAATACGAGGTCATCCTGGTCGACTCGGGACGCGACGCGTCCGATGTGCTGGTTGCACAGATCGTGCACGTCCTGGCACGCGAAGAGATCAAAGCGCGCGCCGGCCTGGCGTTTTTCCCCAAGGACGGCGCCTCGCCGCAGGCACTGGTCACCTTTGCCTGCGCGAAGGTTCGCGGTGGCGCGGTAGATGTCGCCGCGTCGGACGGCGTCGTCGTCGACAACCCGGGAATGCGCGCCCTCTACGCAACGGCCGAGCGGGCCGCCGCTGGCAACATCAATGTACTCATCCTGGGCGAGACCGGGGCCGGCAAGGAGATCCTGGCGCAGGCCATCCACCGATGGTCCAAACGTGCCGGCGGCCCCTTCGTCGCCTTCAATTGTGCCGCCTTCAGCGAGTCCTTGCTGGACAGCGAACTCTTTGGTTACGACAAGGGCGCCTTCACGGGTGCGACGCAGGCGCGGCCCGGCCTGCTCGAGTCCGCGTCGGGTGGCACCGTATTCCTCGACGAGATCGGCGAGATGCAGCTCGCCTCTCAGGTTCGGCTGTTGCGAGTGCTTGAAACGCGGACGGTCCGGCGGGTCGGCGCCAACGTCGATCGATCAATCGACGTTCGTTTCCTGGCGGCCACCAACCGCGACCTCGACGAGGAGATCGCCGCCAGGCGGTTTCGCCAGGATCTGTTCTTTCGCCTGAGCGGCATGACGCTGACAATCCCGCCCCTGCGCGAGCGGCAGGACGAGATCCCACAGCTCGCGCTTCTGTTCCTGGAACGCGTGGCGGGGGAGGCGGGGCAGGCGCCACCGGCGATCTCCGCGGCGGCGGCCCAGTACCTGCGTGCGTACGCATGGCCAGGCAACATCCGCGAGCTCAAGAACGTGATGGAGCGGGCCTTCTTGCTGTGCGGTGGCGCCGAGGTCACGCCCGAGCACATCGAGACCGAGCGCATGCACAAGTTGCCGGCGGGGACCGCCGCGAGCGCGGTCAAGTTGGCGCCCGAGGCACCGTCCGAGGCGGCCACTCCAGGGGCACCGGGCGAGACCGCTGAAACGCGCCGCGAGCTCGAGCGCCAAGCGATCCTCGACGCCCTCGAGCGCTGCGCCGGAAGTCAGACGCGCGCTGCCGAACTGCTGGGCATGCCCCGGCGGACGTTCTGCACGCGGCTCAAGGATTACAACATCCCGCGCCCGCGAAGCTGATCGCTTCACACCGGCGGCACAACCTGTGCCGCCCAAGTTGCGCCGAAGCCGCATCTTCGAGGCCCGGCGAGGCGATCCGCAACGTCGAACAAGTTCGGCCCGCGCTTTGCTAGACGCCGAGCGAGATTGACTTACCTCGCCAGCGGTCGAATCATGGGCATCGATGGCTTCTGCTTGGCGGGCCCTCGATGCCGGCACCGTTCTTCACGGGACGTACGAAATCGTGCGCCCGATCGGCAAGGGGGGGATGGGGGATGTCTACGAGGCCCGCCACACCCGTCTACCCGGCCGCTTTGCCATCAAGGTGCTGACGGGGGTGGTGGGGCGCGGCGGCGCCAACGAATTCTTGCGCTTCCGTCGCGAGGCCGAGGTCGCTTCGGCGCTGCGCCACCCCAACATCGTTCAGGTGATCGACTTCAATCACATGGACGATGGCTCGCCCTACATCGTCATGGAGCTCCTCGACGGCTACTCGCTGGCGGCGGATCTCGATCGGGTGGGCCACTTCTCGCCCGGTCGCGCGCTGCATATTGTGGCGCAGATCGCGGCCGGTCTGGCGGCGGCTCATGGCAAGGGCATCGTCCACCGCGATCTCAAACCCCAGAACGTGCTGTTCATCCCTCTGTGCGGCACTGAGGGCGACTTCGTCAAAATCGTCGACTTCGGCATCTCCAAGGTCAAGACCGCGGTCACCCTGACCGACGAGGCCAGGTTGATGGGCACGCCACAGTACATGTCGCCCGAGCAGGCGCGCAGCCGTCCCGACGAGGTGGATGGCAGCACCGATCAGTTCGCCCTGGCTGCTATGACCTACGAGATGCTTTCCGGGCGGCTGGCTTTCCACGCGGACAGCGTGCCGGCCACGCTGCTCAAGATCACGAACGAAGACCCACCTCCGCTTGCCGAGGTGCCGCCCCCGATGGGGCCCGCCATCGAGGCGGTCCTGCACAAGGCCATGGCCAAGGAGAAAGAGTCGCGTTTCGCGTCGATCCTGGAGTTCTCCGACGCGCTGGCGCTGGCGATTTCGGGCGTGGTCAAGGGCGAGCGGGCGGGCTTCGCGACCGGCAGGTCGAGCCCGCGGGTGGACGCGGGGGCCTCAACGGTCCAGGCGGCCCCGGCGCGTCAGCCCGCGGACGGGGCGAAAAAGCCGCGGCGGGCGAGGCTCGCCGGCGTGGCGGGCGCGGCCGTCCTGGCGCTTGCAGCGGCAGGGTGGACACTGCGGCTATCGCCAGAACCAATCGCCGCGGCGCCTGCGCCGGCGTCTGCGGTCGTCGCCTCGGCTGCGCCAGCGCCGCGCGATGCGGGGGGGGCCGCACGGCTCGCTGCGAGCCCCCAATCCGATCCGGTGGCACAAGCTCCGGTCCCAGTCGCCCACGCGACACCAGCGCTGGTGGCACGCAAGCGCGCCCGCGGGAGCGCAGCACGCGCCCCGGCAAACAGCGCGCTGACTCCGACGAGGGCCGCTGGCAGGCACGAGCCGAAGACTGGACCGAAGTGGAGCGAGGGGAATGAAGTCAAACCGCCAGCCAGCCCCGGCGACATCATCATCAATGAACTGTAGCCGGGGACGCGCTCTCCGCGGGGTGCTGGCGGCGTTGGTGCTTGCGTCAGCGCTGGTCCCACGCGCAGGCGGTGCCCAGCCCACTGACAACAAGGCGCGCGCCGAAGGCAAGTTGACCGCGGCCCGCGAGGACTTTGCGCGTGCCGACTATCAGAGTGCTCTCGGCAAGATCGAGGAAGCCGCCGCCCTGTTCCCAAGCCCCAAGCTGCATTTCAATTTCGGGGTTGTTTACGCCAAGCTCGGGCGCAACGTGGAGGCCTTGGAGGCATACCAGCGCTTCCTCGCCCAGGCCGGCCCCGGTGATTCAACCCGCCGCGGCGAAGCCGAACGTCAGATCGCCGAGCTGCGGGAGCGCGTCGCAACGTTGGTGCTGGTCGCGGACACCGTGGCAGCCGACGTGTTTGTCGACGGACGTTTGTACGGCACCACGCCCCTGCCACGACCGATGTTGGTCAACCCCGGCTCGCACCAGCTCGTCGTGCAGAAGGCCGGTTTGGCAGTCGCCTACACCGATCGAATCGACGCGCGGGCCGGGGCGGAGATCCGAATCGACGCGCGGCTCGGACCGGCGCCGCCACCACCACCTCCATTGCCACCGGCGAAGGCCCCTCTGGGCCGGGGCAGGATCCTGAGCCTGGTGCTGGGCGGCGTGGGCGTTGCCGCGAGCGGCGTGGGTGTTGCGTACGGTTTGATCGCGAGATCCCGCGCGAATGAGGCGAGCGACGCGTGCCCGAACCAGTGTGTGGGCCAGGGCGGGGTCGATCAATGGAACCAGGCGCAGCAGGCGGGAAACATCTCGACCGCCGCATTCGTCGTCGGCGCCGCGGGGATCGCCAGCGGCCTCGTCCTGTGGCTCCACGCGAAGCCGGTAGCGGAGAGCGGTCCACAAATCGGTTTGGGGCCAGGCGGCCTCCAGGTGCGGGGGATCTGGTGAGCCGCATGATTGAACGTCGTCTTCTCGCCGGGCTCCTGGCAGCGGTCGTTCCGATTGTTGGTGGTTGCAATGCGATCCTCGGGATCGAGACGCACCCGCTGGCTCCCGACGGAGGC
>JANXXE010000195.1 GCA_025350815.1 Myxococcales bacterium
CCCGCCAACCTGACCCGCAACCTGCGCGTCCATCGCGGGCAAACCGCCGTCGTGGCCTTCGATCTGGAATCGCAGTTCTGCGAGGTGCACGTGGCGGTGCGCGACGAGGAAGCGCCGGTGCGCGCCCTGGTATGGGTGGACGACGATCGGGCACAGGCCGTTACCACCGGCCGCGACGGTGTCGCCGTCGTGGTGGTCAGGCGCGGCAGCCACGTGATGCACATCGACGCCAGCGGCACGCTGGTCGAGCACCCCATCCAGACCGTCGCCGGGAAGCAAGACGTCATCATCAACCTGGCGTGGGAGCGACGTGCGAACAGCGTGGCACGCGTCCTTGAAAAACTTTCGGTGTCCGCCGAAGAAGCCAGCCACAACGCGGCCATGCAGCGCCTCAAGGCAGGCGATCCGGCAGGACGTCCCACAGCGCCCCCGCCGCGCCCCGCGAAGGCCGCCGCACCCGCCACCGCCGGCATGACACTGACGCCGCTGCAACCCACTCAAAACGCCGGGGCCTTCGAAAGCGCGCCCCGCAGCGACATCTTCCTGGAAAGCGTCGTGCCCGCCGCCGAATTCGAGCAGAATGTTCCCACCCTCGCCGAGCAAAGCGGCAGCGACGCCCTGGGGCAGACCGCACACGCGGCGGCACCGGCGGCGGACAAGCTGGGGCGCAGCACACTCGGACGCTACCGCCGTCTGGGGGAACTTGGCCGCGGCGGCATGGGCGTCGTGTACAGGGCGCGCGACTGTGTCCTCGATCGCGATGTCGCCCTCAAGATTCTCAGCCGGGCCATACGGGAAGCGCCGGATGCCTCGGCGCGCTTCCTTCACGAGGCCAAGGCGCTGACCGCGCTGAACCACCCGAACATCGTGACCATCTTCGACCAGGGTCAAGAAGGCGACGACCTGTTCCTGGTGATGGAACTGGTCGAGGGCGGCACCCTGCAAGACAGGTTGAAGGCCACGGGCCGCCTACCGGTGCTGGCGTCGATCGACATTCTGGAACAGCTGTGCGCCGCCGTCGCGTACGCGCACGGCCGCCGCATCATTCACCGGGACATCAAGCCGGCCAACATCTTCGTCGGTGCACAGGGCGCCGTGAAGATCGGCGACTTTGGCCTCGCGCGCGCCGTGGGCGCCATGCAGATCAGCCGGACGCAGATCCAGGGCACACCCCTTTACATGTCGCCCGAGCAAATCAAGGGCACGGAGATCGACTTTCGCACCGACATCTACAGCCTGGGTTGCACGCTGTTCGAACTGGTCACCGGCCGGCCCCCGTTCATCGATGGCGACGTCTTGTACCACCACGTGCATTCGGCGCCGCCCCGGGCCAGCGACCTGGTCAACGACGTGCCGTCGCAGCTTGAGGACCTGTTGGCCGCGTGCCTGATGAAGGACAAGAACGCGCGCGCGGAATCGGCCCAGTGGATTGCCGCCGCGCTGAAGACGCTGCGCGGAAACTGGGCCTCGACCTACCGGCAGCACGCGTAACCGCCCTGGACGAGGGCCCGTCCGCGCGCGACGATGTTGGCCCCGCAATCCCAAATCCGCACGGGCCGTTCCAAAAGCCCGGTATAGTGCCGTCCGCCAAATATGAACCGACTTTCTCGCCACTATCTGCATTGCGCCCTGCTGCTCTCGACCGTCATCGCTATCGACACCAAGACCGCCCAGGCCGCCGATCGGATCCCGGGCTTCGAGATTGAACAGTTCTCCTTCAATCCCGGGGCCGAGCATTCGATGGTCGTCGATACGGGCGCCCTGCTGAGGCCGGGGGCGTACCGCCTGTCGCTGGCCGGACACTACGAAAAAGATCCTTTGGTGTTGTTGCGCAGCGACGGCACGCGGATCGATTCAGTGCTTTCCAACCGCTGGAGCACGTCGCTGGTCGCGGCGTTCGCGCCTGCGCGCCGCTGGCAATTGGGCCTACAGGTGCCGATCGTTCTGTCCCAGGGCGGGGACAACGTCCTGGTCACGGGATATGTGCAGCCCGCAGGGCAGGCGCTGGGCACGCCGCTGGTCGAGGCACGATTTGGTGTGTTGATGGAAGACGACACAGATCCCTTCGATCTGTCCCTCGGACTCAGGGTCGGGTTGCCGGTCGGCAGCGCTGACGCCCTGACCCGCGACGACGGACTGTCGGCGATGCCCAAGGTGGGCCTGGGCAAGAAGCTGGGCGACAAGGTCCACATCGGCGCGGATGCCGGCTTGTGGCTGCGCAACAAGACCCAGTTAAGCGACAACCCGGACGATCTGGTCGGCAGCCAGGTCGCGCTGGGCGTGGGTCTTTCCACCATCGGCGACGGCGTTCGTTTCGAGGCCGCGGCGCGCACCGCGGTTGCCCTGCGTTCCAACGCCAATTCGCTTGAACTCTTGGGCGGGGTGCGGGTGCCCGCAAGCGATCGATTTGAACTTTTCGCGCTGGGCGGTCCGGGGCTGGGTCACACGCCCGGCACACCGTCGGTGCGCATTATCGCGGGCGTCGCCCTGGTGACACCGCCGCCGCCCGCTCGCGTGAACCCTTGCGCGCCGGACGTGAAACATCTGCCCGCCGACTGCCCGGATCTCGACGACGACCTGGACGGCATCAAGAACCGCGTCGACGCCTGTCCCCTCGATCCTGAAGATCAGGACGACTTCGAGGACGCGGATGGCTGCCCGGATCCCGACAACGACAAGGACGGCATTCTTGACCCCAAGGATCGCTGCCCGAATCAGCCCGGCGTCGCGCGCTTCGAAGGCTGCCCGCCCCCGGATCAGGACAAGGACGGCGTCTTCGATCCCGACGACGAATGCCCCACCGTGCCCGGCCCCGTCGAGCGCAAGGGCTGCCCCGTGGTTGATCGCGACGGCGACGGTGTCCTCGACAAGGTTGACGCCTGCATCGACGAGCCCGGCGTGCCCGAGAACCAGGGCTGCCCGGCCGCGAAGAAGCAACTGGTGGCCATCACCGAGGGCAAGCTGAAGCTGCTGGAGAAGGTCTTCTTCGACACCGCCAAGGCCATCATCAAGCTGCGCTCGTATCCGCTGTTGGATCAGGTGGCAAAGGTGCTCAAAGAACACCCCGACGTCGCCCATGTCGACATCGAAGGACACACCGACAGCCGCGGCAAGCGCGCGTCCAACCTTGTCCTGTCGCAGGCCCGGGCCGACGCCGTGATGGTGTATGTAGTGGGCGCCGGCATCGACAAGGCCCGGCTGTCGGCCAAGGGCTACGGCCCGGATCGGCCGTCCGATACCAACAAGACGACGATCGGCCGCGAAGCCAACCGCCGGGTCGAGTTCATCATCAAGGAGAAGGAATAATGGCGATGGCATTTGGACGCCGGGCTGGCGTCATACGCTGGACGTTGTTGCTGCTGGCGCTTGCGATTCCCCGACGGGCCCGGGCCGAGGCCGACACCTTCGGCAAGGGCAGCGGGCGGGACGGTGCGCTGACGGTGACGGCATTGGACACGTCCATCAACCGCTATGCGGCACTGACGGCAAACGCCGCCGCGGGCGCGACCGTCCTTGCAGTGGACACCACCGCGGGATTCGCGGCCGGCAACGTGGTCCTGATCTGGCAAACCGCTGGTTTGGCCGCGGCCACCTCGGGTGATCAGACGGCCATCAATCTGGCGGCGACCAATGTCGGTCATTTCGAATTCGCGCGAATCGGCGCTGTTGCTGGCGGCAGCGTGACGCTGACCAATCCACTGGCCAACGCCGCCGGCTATCGCGCAGGCACGGCCCAGGTCATCCAGGTGCCCGAGTATACGACGGTCACCATCGACGTCGGCGCCAGCCTCGTCCCCGGACAACGCTGGAACGGGTCCAGGGGCGGTGCCGTGGTCTTCTTGGCGACCGGCGCCGTCATCAACAACGGGGTCATCCAGGCGGATGCGGCTGGATTCCGCGGCGGCGCTCTGGTCAACCACGCCCCGCTCAACGGGTGCTCGGCTCTCGACGACGCCCCGGCGGCAGGGGCCGCCCTCAAGGGCGAGGGTGTTGTCTCGTCTTTATTCAACGCGACCTCGGGCGGTCGGGGCAACGTCGCGAACGGCGGCGGCGGCGGTGTTTGCCACAACTCGGGTGGTGGCGGAGGTGGACTCGCGGGCCGGGGTGGCATCGGCGGAATGAGCAACCAGGGCGACGTACCCGGGGGCCCGCGGCCGGTCGGGGGCCTGGGGGGCGCCGCGCTTCAATACAGCGCGCTCGATCACCTGTCTTTGGGCGGCGGCGGCGGCGCCGGAGATGAAAACGACAGCGTCGGTAGCGCGGGTGCGGCCGGCGGGGGACTTGTGTTGGTCCGTGTGGGCAACCTCGCGGGGGCGGGCACCATCAGCGCCGATGGCGCGACCGCGGGCAACACCACGGGTGTGGGCAACGACGCTGCGGGCGGCGGCGGTGCCGGGGGCGCCATCGTCGTGCGCGTGGCCGGTGCCGGAATTTGCGGCGGCATCCGGGCCAACGGTGGCGCCGGCGGCAACGTGACCGCGGTGAACAGGCACGGCCCGGGTGGCGGCGGCGGTGGTGGCCGGGTGTACTACGAAGCGGCGTCCGGGTCGTGTACCGCAACCGCCGTTGCTGGCCTCGCGGGTCAGTGGACCAACGTCGATAGCCACGGCGCGGGACCTGCGACCGGGACCGATCCCATTTCGGTGGGTACCGTCACAACCGGCGTCGGTGCTTTCCCGGGCGGGACCTGCACGCCTGCCGTCATTGGCGCCAACCAGTGCGGCGGCTGCCTTGCATCCACCGAATGTCCCGCTTCAGCGCCCGCGTGCAACCCCGGCACACGCCAGTGCACCGCGTGTACCGCGAACTTCGGCGCGGCGGGGGTCGGCGCGTGCCCGACGGCGGTCCTGCCCGGCTGCGTTCTGACCGGCGCGCAAGCGGGCGCGTGCGTTCAGTGCGTGAACAACGGCAACTGCGCGGGCAATGCCGCCGGCACCGTGTGTGACACCGCCAAATTCACCTGTGGCGCCTGCACAGCGACGATGACGACCGGTTGCGCAGCCACGGCGCCCCAGTGCAACAGCACGCCGGCGAACAATCTGTGCGCCGGCTGCAACGCAAACTTCGGCGGCGCGGCGCCCCTTGCCTGCGCGACGGCGGCGTTGCCCGTATGCGTGCTGACAGGCGCGCAGGCCGGCGCGTGCGTGCAGTGCCTGGTCGACGGCGACTGCAGCGCCGGTAACTGGTGCAACAACCTCGCGGGTGCCGGCGTGTGCACGCCCAAGACGCCCAATGCCCAGCCCGTTCCCGGTGGCGCGTGTACGGCACCCATTGCCACGCGCGCCTGCGTCAGCGGCGTCTGCAACGCGGCGGATGGCCTGTGCGGGCTGCCCCAGGGCGGCGCAACCTGCACGACGACGACCCAGTGCCGAACCGGCGTTTGTATCACCTCGGGCGTCAACACGGGTCGGTGCTTGATCTGCACCACGGACGCGGCGTGCGCCGGGGCCACACCTGCATGCAACACGATGACGAACCTGTGCGTCGAATGCACCGCCAGCAATGCCACCCGCTGCACGGGCACCAAACCCCTGTGCAACGTCACGCTGACCACCTGCGCGGCCTGCACGGGTGACGCCGGCTCGGGCGCCCCGAACGCCTGCCTGGCCGCCGCGCCCTACTGCGCCGCCGCCGGATCTTGCGGCAAATGCACGACCAACGCCATGTGCGTCATGGGGGTTCACGCCGGGCCCCTGTGCGCCCTGGCCAGCGGAAGCTGCGGCGCCGGCTGCACGACGGATGTCGAATGCGGGGCCACCACCAGGTGGTGCGACAACCCCACGGGTACAACCGCGGCCGGTATCTGCCAGCCCAAGGTGGCGAACGGCCAGCCGCTGCCCGGTGGCGCGCCTATTGCCGGCAAATGTACCGTCGGCAACGCAACCCGCACCTGCGAAACAGCCACCTGCGAGACCGGCGACAATCGCTGCGGGGTCAACAACGGCAACCCGTGCGCGACGGCCGCTGTCTGCCGTTCCGCCATCTGCTTCACCGACGGAAAATGCGGCCGGCCCGACGGTCAGGCCTGCGCCCTGGCGGTGGAATGCCGCAGCGGCACTTGCAGTCTGGGCAACTGCGGCGGGTCCCAGTCCGACGGCGGGGCGGATACGTCCGCCGCGCAACCCGGCACCGACGGCTCTGCCGACGCACCGGGCGCATTCCCGGACGCAAGCGTTGCCGACGCACGTGCGGGTTCCGGCGGCGCGCTTGATGCCGGCGCGGCTGACACGGGCGGCGGCCAAGGTCCCGCCGCCGTCCAAAACACGATTTTCGCCGGCGGGGGTTTCGGCTGCGACGTGGGAACACAGCGACCCTCCGGCCCCGGCGGCGGCGTCTCGCTGCTGATCGCCATTGCGCTGGCTGTGGCACGCCGCCGCCGTAGACCTTGAGGAAGCCTGCCCCGCGGTCTGAAGGTCGACGCGGCCGCAAGAAGCGGCTAATGAAAGAGCAGCATGTCCGACGGACCGCCTGACCTGATCCTGGCGTCGGCGTCCCCGCGGCGCCGCGAGCTACTGGAACGCCTCGGCCTGGTGCTGCGGGTCGTTTCCGTGGACCTGGACGAAAGTGTGGCGCCCGGCGAGGACGCGCCAACCTACGTGCAGCGCGTGGCGGCGGCAAAATGTCAGACGGCCCTGGCGCGGATCGAGGGGGACGCGCAAGGACTGCCCGTGCTGGCCGCAGACACCACGGTGGTGGTGCAACGGGAGATCCTGGGCAAACCGGTGGACGAGACAGAAGCCGCGACGATGCTGCGTCGTCTGGCGGGACGCCGGCACGAGGTCCTGACCGCGTACTCGATTGCCTGCGGGGCGACGCTGGTGAATCGACTGGTCAGCACGACGGTGACGTTTCGCCTGATCTCCGAGGCCGAAGTGGCCGCGTACGTCGCATGCGGCGAATGGCGCGGCAAGGCCGGTGGTTATGCCATTCAGGGCATTGCGGCGGTGTTTGCGGTCGAACTGCGCGGCTCGCTGACCAATGTAATCGGTCTGCCACTTGGCGAAGTCATCGCCGATTTGCGCGCCGCGGGTGCCCTGCGCAACTATCCACCGGCGGCCTTCGGGGCGACGCTGTGACACGCGCCGCGGACATAGCGGGGACACTTGGGCAGTTGCGTGCGCGCATCCAGCGCGCCGAGATAACCGCCGGCCGGGCGCCCGGGTCAGTGCGGCTGATAGCGGTGTCGAAGACGATGCCTCCCGGCGACGTGCAGTCAGCGGCGGCGGCGGATCAGGTAGATTTCGGCGAGAACTACGCCCAAGAATTGCGCGACAAACGGGCGCTGCTGGCAGCGTCGCCCGGGATGTCGCCCCTGTCATGGCACTTCATCGGGCCGCTTCAGCGCAACAAGGTGAAGTACGTCGCCGGACAGGTGGCCGTCATTCATTCCGTCGACAGCGCCGACCTGCTGGTCGAGATTGACCGCCGCGTGGCCGCCATCGCACCAGGAACGGTACAGGACTGCCTGCTGCAGGTGAATGTGGCGGGTGAAAGCCAGAAAAAGGGCCTGCCCGCGGCGCAGATCCCGGTGCTGCTGGACCAATGTGCCAGCCTTTCGCACGTGCGCTGCACGGGCCTCATGGTGATTCCGCCGCTGTCCGAGGATGCGGAGGCGACGCGCCCCCACTTCGCGGCGCTGCGGCGGCTGCGTGACGAACACGCGGCCCGGACGCGCCCGAACGTGGCCCTGATCGAACTGTCCATGGGCATGAGTCAAGATCTGGAGATCGCCATCGCGGAAGGCGCGACGATGGTACGGGTGGGCACCGCCATCTTTGGCGCGAGGTCACCGTGACAGCCGGGGATCGCGCGCGGCACGAACGATTTCTGCTTGCCGCCATCGACGCGGCGGCCGCTGGCATCACCAAACACAACGGCGGGCCGTTCGCGGCGCTGATTGTCAGGGACGGCGCCGTGGTGGCCACCGGGTTCAACGCCGTGACGTCGACGAATGATCCCACGGCGCACGCCGAGATCCAGGCCATTCGCGCCGCCTGCCGCGCGCTCGGCGCGTTCCAGCTGGATGGATGCGACGTGTATTCCAGCTGCGAGCCTTGCCCGATGTGCCTGGGCGCGCTGTACTGGGCCCGGCCGCGCGCCGTGTACTTTGCCGCCACGCGCGCCGATGCTGCCGCTGCTGGCTTTGATGATGCCTTCGTCTACGACGAATTGGCCCGCGCCCCGGCGCAACGGGCCCTGCCCTTCACACGCCTCGATTTGCCCGACGCCAACCGTCCTTTCAAGGAGTGGCTGGCCCTGCCAACGCGGGTTCGCTACTAGACTTGCCATCGTGTCAGCCGACGACATGCGCAATCTGCCGGCCGCCCTTGAACGTGGCCGACCCGTCACGATCGATTTTGAGGGCCAGTCGATCGCGACTTTCGAGGGCGAGCCCGTCGCGGTGGCATTGTTCGCCACCGGGACGCGGGTCCTCGGCCGTTCGCCCAAGTACCACCGGCCGCGCGGATTGTTCTGCCTGGATGGACATTGCGGGTCGTGCCTGTTGCGCGTCGATGGTCGGCCGAACGTTCGTTCGTGCATGGTGCCGGCGCGGGAGGGCCTGCGCTGCGAACGACAGAACGCCTTCCCGGATGCCGAACTGGATCTGTTGCAGGCCGCGGACTGGTTGTTCCCGAAAGGCATGGACCACCACCGCCTGATGACCGGCAGCCGCCTGGGAAACGAGTTGTTCGTCAAGTTGGTCCGACAGATGGGTGGCAGCGGCACGCTGCCGGACAGGCCGCCGTCCGAAACGCCAGTTGTGCGCAACGAAAGCGTCGACGTCTGCGTCGTCGGCGCGGGCCCCGCGGGGCTGGCGGCCGCGACCGCTGTTGCCGAGGCGCGCCCGGGGATGCGCGTCGTCCTGATCGACGAGCAAGACCACACGGGTGGATCGTTGCTGGCCGAACCGGGCGGCGTCGAACTGGCTTCGGCGCGCGCGGCCGCGGCGGTGCGCGCGGGCGTGCGGCTTTGGTCCTGCGCCACCGCCATCGCCTTTTACCCCGAGGACGGGCAGGATTCCGTCGTCGCCGATGGCCCCCCTGGGTTGCTGGCCGTGGTCACCGCGCAGGGCCTCGTCCGGCTGGCGGCGCGTCGGTTCCTGTACGCGACCGGCTCCTACGATCAGAACCTGCCCTTCCCCGACAACGATCGACCGGGGATCATTTCGGCGCGCGCGTGTGGACGATTGGTGTTCCGCTGGGGAATTCGCCCCGCCCCACGCGTGATAGTCGTCGGGGACGGCACCGCCGACACGGCCTTCCTCGCCCGTTTGTACGCGGGGCTCGATGAACGTGGCATCGCCGTGCAGACCGTGACCCTGGACCAGGCGCAGTCCGGCGTGGGCGCCCGCGGCGCCGTCATCGCGGTGGCGACCAGACCCGCACCGGCGTCCGAACTTCTGCGTCAACACGGCGCCGAGCTGCGCCTGGATGTCGCCAAAGGTGGCTTTGCGCCCCCGGTTGGACCCACCTTCGAGTCGACGGTGGCAGGCGTGTTTGCCGTCGGAGACGTCACCGGCTTCCGCGGCACCGAGATCGCTTACAGCGACGGCCGCCTGGCCGGCGTGGCCCTGGCCGCCACCCTGTGACCGCTGATGTTTCTGTGCCGGCCGCGCAAATACAGTAAATTGGTACAGTGACGCGCATTCGAGCCTGCAAGGCCTTTGTCCTGGGCGCCGTGGCCAGCGCCGCCTGCGCCGGCCAGTCCGCCGGACCCGCGACCACCACGCCACCTGCACCGGCGGTTGAACCCGACCGCTCGGGCGCCGCGCCACCCCCCTTCGTGCCGATCAAGACCGTGCAGGCGGGGCTCATGCCGAGCGATCCCAACTCGGCGCGCTCGGAACTGCGACGCTCGATCTTCGTCGCTGCGTGGACGCTGATTCGCGACAAGCACTACGACAAGACGCTGGGCGGCCTCGACTGGGAGGCCCAGCGCCGCACCTACGAGCCACGCGCCGTTGGCGCCCCCGACGAGATCACTTTTTACCGCGTGATGAACGAGATGCTGGGCCAGCTGGGGCAATCGCATCTCGAAATCACGGGGCCGGGCGCACAGCCGAACCCACTGCTGGACGAGGTCGTACTGCCACCCGGTAGCCCGGCCGCCGGCGCGCAACCGAAGGGCGAGCCGGTCGTGGACACCTCGGGCGAGACCGGGGATCCAGGGCTTGTCGTGCGCATGATCGAGGGGCGCATGACGGTCACCGCCGTGCGGCCCCGATCGTCGGCGGATCTCGGCGGCATTCGTCCCGGATTCCTGGTGACCCACGTCGGCGGGCGGGAGATCAAGGCCATGCCGCCCTCGTCGCGCGCGCTGCGGCCGGTTGAACAACGATTCTATATGCGCCTCGCGGCGGCGCGGCGCCTGTCGGGCCCGGTCGGATCGCGCGTGACTGTGCGCTACATCGACAACGACGAGAACCCGGGCGAGACGCTGTTGCTGCGCGAAGCCCCGGCCGGGAAAGCCGTGCGCGTGGGCCTGCTGCCGCCGTTACACCCGCAGGTCAAGGTCACCCAGATTGGCGACGTGGGTCTCATCGCCTTCAACTTCTTCCTGCTGGATCCGGTGCTCGCGGAAGTTCAGAAGGCCATCGACGGATTTCGCGCCCGCGGCGCCAAGGGGCTGGTCCTGGACCTGCGTGGCAACCCCGGGGGCCTCGGCGCCATGGCCATTCCGATTGCCGCCCGGCTGGTGAGCAAACCGCTGACCTTGGGCACGATCCAGTTTCGTGAGTTTGCGAACGCCCTGACGGCCACTCCCTCGCTGGGTGTCACGCCGTTTCTGGGCCGCGTGGTCATCGTGACCGACGAGGGTTCGGCCTCGACCTCCGAGATGCTGGCCGCCGGCCTGCAGGAGGCCAAGCGCGCGCTGGTGGTCGGGGACACGACCCTGGGTGCCGTCCTGCCGTCCAGCGTGGAAGGCCTGCCCGGGGGCGCCGTGATGCAGTTCGTGGTCGCGGACTTCCGCACACCGAAGGGCATCTTGCTCGAAGGGCGTGGCGTCCAGCCAGACCGCCGCGTGCTCGAAACGCGCGCGTCGCTGAAATCGGGCCGCGATCCTGTTCTTGATGTCGCGTTGACCATGGCGCGGGCACCCGCGAAACCATGAGCGGCAACCATTTCCGGGTCGCGCTGGCCGGCGCGTTGTTCATTGCCACACAGACGCAGGCCATCGCCGCCGAGCGCAGCCCCGACGCCATCATCGCCGACTACGAACAGGCCATCGGCGGTTCAGTCGCGTGGGGTCGACACAGGTCCGTGCACACCCAGCGCGAACTGGCCAGCGAGGCGATGCAACTGCGCGGCACCGAGGAACAGTTCCAGGTCGCGTCCGGCAAGGCCATCAGCATCACCACTCTGCCGGGCCTGGGCACCTTCCGGCAGGGCTCGACGGGCAGCGCCCGCTGGAGCGAGGATCCCATCAACGGCCTGCGCATTCTGCAAGGCGCCGAGGACGAACAGATGAAGATCGAATCCACCTGGAACGCTGAGCTACAGCTCAAGAAGCTGTTCCCGACGATTCGCACTGTCCCCGCGCCCGCGCCCGCCAAGGCCGGCCAGTCATACGAATGCGTCGAATTGACCGCCAGGCAGACGCATCCGATGGTGATGTGCTTTGACAGCCAGACGCACTTGCAGGTCCTGCGCAAGGGCCAGCAAGCCACGCCCCAGGGCGATGTGCCCTATACGGTGACCTTTTCGGACTGGCGGGACGTCGGCGACGTGAAGATCCCGTTTGCGCAAGAACAGACGACGGGCCCCATGACCATGACCCTGCGAACGCTGGACGTCGTGTTCGACAAGCCGATTGCCGACAGCGTGTTCCAGATGCCCAGGACACGGCCGGTCGCCGGAAAAGCCAGGGCCAAGAACTAACCGTGTCGAAGAAGATCATCCTGTGCCGTTGCGAGGACGTCACGGCCGAGGACGTCGAGCGCGCCGCGCGAACGGGATTTTCGGACCTTGAGGAAATCAAGCGGTACACCGGCTTTGGCACCGGGCCCTGCCAGGGCAAGGAATGCCTGCGTGGCATCGCCGCGGCGGTGGCCCGTCTCACCGGCAAGTCCGAATCCGAGATTCGCCCCTTCACCAGCCGCCCGCCGCTGGTGCCGACGGAAATAAAGTTCTTCGCGGGAACGCCCCGGCGTTAGATGGCCCGACGGCGCGACACCTTGCCGCCGACGGCCACAGCGCCCCTGCGCGCCCACGCCGAGGTGGCCATCATCGGCGGTGGCATCGTTGGTCTGGCCATCGCGTACAACCTGGCACGCCTGGGTTGCAGCGACGTCGTCGTACTGGAAGGTCGCCACCTGGCGTGGGGCGCGTCGGGACGCAACGGCGGCGGCGTGCGCCAGCAATGGTCGACCGAGCTGAACATTCGCCTGATGCAAGAGTCCCTTGAGATCTGCCGCGGCTTCGCCCAGGAGATCGGCACCAACATCTGGATGCGCCAGGGCGGCTACCTGTTCCTGGCGCGCACCGCCGACGAGTTGGGCAAGATGGACAAGGCCATCGCTCTGCAGAACAGCTGTGACGTCCCTACGCGGCGGCTCGACATTGGCGAAGCGAACGAGCTGGTCCCCGAGCTGGCGCTGACGGCGTTTGCGGGCGCCTGTTACAACCCGACGGATGCCATCGTATTTCCGTGGCCCTTCTTGTGGGGCTATGCGCAGGCCGCGGCCAAACGCGGCGTCGAGATCCACACCTTCACCCCCGTGACGGCGATCGATGGGACAAGCGATGGCTTCGCCCTGCACACGCCCAAAGGCGTCGTCCGCGCGGCCCGTGTCGTCAACGCCGCCGGGTCCTGGTCGCCCCAGGTGGCGCGGCTGGTGGGGCTGACGCTGCCGAACTGGCCAGCCCGTCACGAGATCCTGTCGACCGAACCGCTCAAGCCCTTCTTGAAGCCCATGGTTTCGGTACTGGATTCGGGCCTGTACATCTCGCAGTCGCTCCGGGGCGAACTGGTCGGCGGCATCACCGTACACGAGCCGGCCGATCGCGAGGTTCGGCTTGGCTCAAGGCTGGCCTTCGTCGAGGAAATGGCCCACGGACTGATGGAGATCATGCCCCGACTGGGCGATCTAAAAATCGTCCGCCAGTGGGCCGGACCCTACGACATGACCCCCGACGGCAACCCGATCGTGGGCGAAGCGACCGACGTTCCCGGATTCTTCCTGTGCTGCGGATTCGTGGGGCATGGTTTCATGATGGCGCCCGTGGTGGCCAGGTACTACGCTAGCCACCTGACGGGCGGCCCCACACACCCACTGTTCGACAAATGGCGCCTGGGCCGTTTCGTAGACACAGCGACCGAGCGCGAGGACATGAACATAGGATGACCAAGAATCGTTGGTTTCGAACGCCGGCTTTCGGGCCGCGGGTCTGCGCCGCGTTGATCGGCGTCGCCGCCTGCACCAAGGCCACCGAGCAGTCCTACACCGTGGATATCATCGGCCCGGCCCAGGACGTTTTCGCCGGCGCCGTCCGCGCCACCCTTGAACTCGACGGGCGGGTGCTGGATCAGGCCACAGTCACCCCGCGCCACGCGATCGATCTGTCGGTTCAGGACTTCGACACAAAATCCACACCATCAGGCGTCTTGCGCGTGCGCGGTACGGGCCCGCAAGGCGAATTGGTGGCCTTCGGACAGACGCCGCCCCTTGACCTGATGGCGCGACCAGAAACCGTTCGTATCTACGTTCAAAAACCGGGCTCGTTCGGTCGCACGGTCGATCTGCTGGTGGCTGTCAAATCGCATGTCGCGGTAGCGACGACGGCACCCGCCCGGGCGGACCTTTCCCAAAAGGTCGGAATGCCCGCCGCCGTTTTTGGAACGGGCACGGTGCTAGGCCCGGTCCCGGCGGGCGGCGGCTCGCCGGAATCATTTTCAAGTCTCATCTACGCGTACAACCCCATCAGCCACGAACCGATTTTTGTCGGAAGCACGGCTTCATCGACGGGCATGTCCGTTGTGCGCACAGCGGCCAGCGCCATCACCGCAACCGACGGAACTGTGCTGATCTTCGGGGGACAAAGCCGCCAGGGCGCCAGCACCGAGACCCACGTGACGTCCCAGCTTGACGTTTTTGGTTTGCAGCGCGCCGACAACTTCGGCGTCCTCAAAGAGGTCGGCGTTTTCTTTTTTGCCCAGGATGCGCGTGTCTCGCGCGCCGGGGCCGCCGTCGCGTCTGCCGGATCGGTCTACGCCTTCGCGGGCTACGACGACCTTCCGCGTGCCCTCGATTCCGTCGTCGCCATCCGACCCGAGGCCAAGGGGGCCGAACTGACCTTGGTCGACGCCAGGATGGCAGCGCCCCGCAGCGGGCACACGGCGACTGGTGTGCCCGGCCCGCAGGGGCCGTCGATCGTGGTGTTTGGCGGTGCGCCGGTCGGCGCTGCGGTGGCCGAGCTTTTTCTGCCAGGGCCGCCGGCCACGCTCACGACACTTGAAGGCGCGGGGCCGGGCCGCCACGATCACGCGGCCGTGCTCTTGCCTGCATCGGGTTCACAAGAAGCGCGCGTCCTGGTCGTGGGAGGCGTCGGCGACGATGGCCAGCCCCTCGGCACCAGTGTCGTGTACTCGCCGCAGCGACGCGCGTTCGAACCCGGCCCCATCACCCTCAAGACGCCCCGCACGGCCTTCACGGCCTTTATCGTCGGGGGCGATCTGGTCATCGCAGGCGGGGGCGGCGCAGGCGGGCTCATCGCGAATGCCGAAATTTACGACGTAGAGACGCTGGCCTTCGTGGCCGAGGTGCCAGCCTTCGCGCGCGCCCGTGCCACCGCCACCGCACTGGGTAACGAATCCGTCCTGCTGATGGGCGGCGAGATCGACCTCAGCTACCCGACAGAGGTCGCCGAGATCTACCAGCCACGCCGCAAGTAGTCTGGCGCCCGGCTATTCGTCGCCCTCGGGGCGCGTGACGCATAGCTTTTCGTAGATCAGGGGGCCAAGGCTTGCCACCATCATTTTCTCGACGGCGCGTTGGACCTGATCGCGATCGGCGGCATCCTTGTACACGAAGCGAATTCCCATCCCCGGCGTTCCGTCGCCATCCGGATGCGCGGGCTCGCCCACCCGCTGGATCCAACGCACCTCGCCCCGAAGCTCGAGACTGAGGTCCAGCATCGGCACAATCAGGTTGAACACGAACGGCGTCCCCAGCGACAGCGGACGGGTCGTCTTGATGAAAGTACCGCCCCGGGAAATGTTCCTGGTGTAGTCGTAAAAGAAGGTGTTGAGCCTCTTGTACTCCACCTTCAATTCTATCGGCTCGCGCAACTCCTGGCGGCGATCCTGGTCCTCGGGCATCCTGGGTTCTCTTCGTCGATGGTAGGTCCCGCCCTCACGCTGGTCAACGCACACCTGGGCCGCCGCGCCTTCGGGTGGGGCGCCGTGCTGGCCGTATTCGGAATTGCCCTGGGATTCTTGCCGCTGTTCGATGTTCTTGGCTACGACTACGCCTTCGCGCTGGGCCTACCGGCCGGCTTCGCCGCCGTTGACCTCGGCCACGCCGCCGCCGTCAGCGAGAAAAACCGCGCCGCCCGCCTCGGCGTCGCCCCCGCCCTGTCGACCGCGTTTGGCTGGGGCCTCACCGGGGCACTTGGCCTGCTGCTGCTGCCCTTGCTGGCCTCGCTGTTGAATGCCCTGCGTGTGCGTAACTGTAGCGTCGCCTCGGGACTGGGTTTCTACGCGCTTCTGCCCGTCGGAACGGCGCTTTACGCCGCGCCCCTCGGCACGCTGGTCGGCCTGTCGGCCGGGGGCACGGGTCGCCGCGGACGCGTCATCGCCCTGTTGTTGCCGGTCGCATCCCTGCTGTGGACCTTGCTGCGTCTGTACCGCGATCCGCCGGTCTTCGCCTTCGATCCCTTCGGGGGCTACTTTCCCGGGCCAATCTACGACGAGGCAATGCGGCCCCCGCTGCGGCTCGTGCAGTACCGCGCGGCGAACCTGCTGTGGGTGGCAACCGCCGTGGCGTTGTGGGTTGCCCGACGCGCGATCGTCCGGGGACGACGTGGCCTTGCGGGCCTGGGCGCCACAGTCGTGCTCGTGTGCGCGTCCATCACGGTATACGCCAAGCGTGGCGATCTGGGCTTTCACGTTACGCGCGCGCGTTTGTTAGAGGCGCTGTCGCGGCAAACGGTGTCCCCGCATTTCAGGCTGCACACCGACGCCCGCGCGGGGGACAGCGCGGCTGACCTGGAACTGGTCCGTCGCGATCTCGAATTTCGTTACAGCCAGCTTGCGAAGACGCTGGGCATCGAACCTGCGGGGCCCGTCGACGTGTTCCAGTTTCCGTCGGCGGCCGCCAAGAAGGACTGGGTCGGAGCGGGCGGCACGCTGTACGCCAAACCGTGGACGCGCGAGATCTTCGTCCAGACGGATCGGTTTCCCGCTGCACGCCTGCGGCACGAACTGGCCCACGTCTTCGCGGGGGCGTTCGGCGATCCCCTGTTCGGCGTGTCGCTTGCGTGGCGGCTGCCACTGCCGGCCCTGGCCAGCGGCCTCATCGAGGGCGTCGCCGAAGCGGCGGATTTCACCGATCCCGAAGGTCGCAGCACCACGCACCAGGAAGCCCGCGCCATGATAGCCGACGGCAACGCCCCACCCCTGCGGCAGGTCCTGGGCGCCGGCTTCACGACGCTGTCGGGTGCGCGCGCCTATACAGTGGCGGGTTCCTTTTGCCGCTTTGTTCTCGAAACGCGCGGCGCCGACAAGCTGCGAGCCCTGTACCGGTCTGCGGGCGACTTCGAAGGCGTGTACGGCCAACCCCTGGAGACGCTGGAACGGACCTGGCGGGCATTTCTGGAAACCCAGCCTGTCGAGCCCAGCGAGCGATCCCGCGCCCGGGAACGTTTCCGACGGCCGGCCATCTTTCAGAAGGTCTGCGCGCGCGAGCTGGCCGCCCGGGTGGCCGAGGCCCGTGGGCGCCTGTACGCCGCGCCGGCCGAGTCCGTCACCCTTCTGCAAAGTGTCTGCATCGACGATCCCGCCGAGCCTACCTTCCAGTTGGAACTGGCCGAGGCCTTGACCGCCGCGCGGCAGCCCGACAAGGCGCTGTCCCTGGCTGTGAAGATCGAGGCCGACGAAGGCATGACGCACCCCCTGCGCGCGCGCGCGGCGCTGGTTCAGGCGTCGATTCACTTCTGGGGCGACCGCTTCGACGCCGCGGAAGCCGCCATGCAGAAGGCCCTCGGTTTCGCCACCGACGATGGCGAACAGCGGACCGCGACGGCCAAACTGCGCGCCCTGCACGATCCCCAGGCCCGGCGCACCCTGGGGCGCGTGCTGTACGGCGACGGCCCGGCCCAGAATCTCGATGCGGGGCTTGCGCTGTACCTCGTAACCGAATTCGCCCGCTTGTTCCCCGACGAGGCACTCGGCCCCTACCTGGTCGCGCGACAGCTCAGTTACCGCGATCCGGCCCTGGCCCTGGCCCGCCTCGACCAGGCCTGTCCGACGGCGGCAGGTGCCGCACCGGCGGTGCCGCTGGCTCCGATATTCGCCAAAGAATGCACGCGCCTTACCGGCGAGGTTGCCTTCCGCGCTGGCGACGTGCCGCGCGCCCGCGCCGCTTACACCCGCCTGGCGACCAACGCTGTTTCGGAAGCCGAACGCCTGCGCGCCGCGGACTTTCTGGCGCGCATTGACTGGGAGACCACGCAACCACCGCGCACGAGCGGCTCAGCGCAGTAGCCGCGTTCAGCGCGCCGGCATCCCTGGCCATCTATCGTTGGCCATCTTGCGTTGGCCATCTTGCGTGGCGGCCTAACGACGCGAACGGCGCAGCAGCAAAGCCAGCAGGACCAAGGCCAGCGCGCCGCCCGAGCCCCGTGTATCCGTTCCGGCAAAGGTGCACCCCTTCGCCGACGGGGCCGGCGGGGTCACGGGCGCCGCAACGTCAGTCGGGGCAGCGCCGTCGACGGATTCGCCAGCAGCTGCGTCGATCGGCACGCCGGCATCTGCCTCGACGGCAAAGGTGTCGTCGGCGTTCAACGTGACCGGGATGGTCGTCGGGGTTCCCGGTGCCCCTTCCATGGTCAACTTCACGGCCGTCCTGTGTTGACCGCGGGTGACGGCGTCCTTGACCAGGCTGAACGTCAGGGTTGTGGCGGTCGACCGAACCTGCAGCCACTTGACGGGCGGCTCGATCACGACGGTCGGGGCCCCCAGATTCCCGCCACCGCTGTTCTTGATCTGGATTGTCTGTTCGGCCGGGATCGCCTTTCGAAAGGCGTGAAAGGTCAGGCGGCCCGGCGTCACCAGCACCCGCGGCTCGGTCGATTTTTGCCACAAGGGCCCGATATACAGGCTGGGAAACGCATCGAAGGACGGATTCTCGGTCAGCCGAAAACGCGACGACAAACCCGAACCCAGGCGGTGCACGAAGATTTCGTAGTCGCAGTGATAATCCCAGTGGCAACCGGTCGAGGCCATGTACGCCAGCCACTGGTTGTCATTCGAAATCCGGGGATGGTACTCGTGGCCCCAATCAGCGTCGGGGTTGGCCACCTCGGGCTCGTATGAACGGCGCGTGTCCAGGTCGGCAAGGTTCATCCGGTAGATGTCCGGCCAGGTCGGGTCGTCACCGTCGTGGGTTCCGCGAATATGGTAAATCCAGTCACCTTCAGGCGGCGTGAACGGCCAGCAGCCGTAGCCGACCATGTAGATCTTCCTTTTGTCGAACAGGTCGATAAGGAT
>JANXXE010000038.1 GCA_025350815.1 Myxococcales bacterium
GAGCCAGATGGCGATGCGAGCCAGGTGGCGATGCGAGCCAGGTGGCTACATACTGTTGTAGCGAAACACCTTCATCTTCGGCGCCCCCGACAGCTCGAAGAAGAACCCAAACTTGAAATTGATCACCCCCGTCGAATCCTCGACCAATTGCTTGGGGGGGTTCGGAAACGGTTGCGCCTGCTTGAACGCATCGATGGCCTCGTCGTCGAGAAATTCCACCCCCGACGGCGTCTCCAGCGCCACGTTGGCCAGCGATCCGTCGGGCTTCAACTGCACGCGCAACAGGGTGTAGCGATCCTTGCTGCCGTAGATCGAGCCCGTGGGATCCCGACGGCGATAGGCCTCGCCCGGCTTCCAGTGATCGCGCACCTGCTGCTTTACACGATTGAAGAACGAGGCGAACTTCCAGCGCTTCGCGTTTAGCGCGGTCTCGTCGCCATCGTCCAGATCCTTGATGTGGTCCTGTGTCCCGCTGCCGATGGCACGGGCCAGTTGCTGCTCCGACGGCGAAAGCGCCGGGGTTCCCGGTGACGCCTGGGGCGCGGCCACGGATCCACCGCCGCCCAGTTGTCGCGGGGTCGTGCGCCCGGTCTGTGCCAGCGCACCGCCCGGTTCGAGCGGGGCCTCGATGGACTCGGACCCGACGCCTGGCAGGGTCGATTCGCCCGGCTCCTCGGGACGATCGGGTCGACGGGGCTTGCTCGGCGCGCCCGGCTCGCGCATGGCCAGCAACGCGGGGCTCTTCGCGCCGGCCACACGCGGCGTGGGATTGGACGCGGGGTTGGCGGGCCGCGACTGGTCGGCGTCGCCCTGTGAATCGCCCTGGTGCGCCTTGATATCGAAGCGCCCATACTTCTTCGTCTCCTTGGCGACGGTGGAATCGTATTCGGCGGCAAAGCGCGCGTTGTCGGGGCGTTTCTCCTCGCGGGGCCGGGCCAGGTCGACGACCTGCCCGGGTGTATCGGGCGACTCGATCTGCTTCTTCTCTTCTTCTTCCTTGGCCTTTTCTTCCTGCCGTTCGATTTCAGCGATGATCTTGCGCGACGTCTGCTCGTCCAGTGATCCAATCTCGATTGATTCCCCCTGCCCAGCCGCAGCGGCGGACACGTCAGCGGTGCGGGGCGCATAGAAGTACGACGTCACGCCGATCACCAAAAGAAGTTCGGCGTGGATGACCGCCGCCACAAGGAGCCATCGCCCCAAGCCCTGGCGGCGCCGCTTTGGTCGTTGCGGGAGAGCCACGGTGGTACTCACCTCTGGGTAGTCTAGTCCTTTTTTCAAGCCGCACACCCCCCCGGCGCCGCACTGCCTCACTAACGAATCGTGGGACTCTGGAACGCCAGGCGCAAGGACACCGTAAGCACCCGCCCCGAAGGCGGAAAGGGCGCCGCCCGGATCACGGCCCGCAACGCTTCCTGATCGAACTCCTCGAAGCCGGCTGACTTGACCAGTTGCACGTCGCCCGCCAGGCGACCGTCGGCTTTCACGGTGAAGCGGACGATGGACTCGCCCTGCTCCAGCATGAGCGCCAGCTTCCTGGGAAACTGCAGTGCCTGGTCGACCCGCCGGCGAATGTCCAGTTCGTAACGCAGGTACTGGCGCGCGGCTTCGTTGGCCGCCGTCTGGTCACCAAGAGGCAGCGCCTGCGCGGCCCCAGCAACAGCGGGCGCCGCGCCCTGGGCCGGGTGGTTGACGGCCCCGGGTGCCGCCGCCGGCCCCTTGCTGGCCAGGCCAGCCTGCTGCGCCTGCGCGGCGCTTTTTGCCAGATCCACCAGGCCCGGGTGCGCCTCGTTCGACGCCGCGCGAAGCGCTTCCGTGTCACGCACCGGTCCCTCACGGTCGACGTCAAAGCTTTTGCGCCCGCGCGTGGCATCAAGCGGCCCCTCGCCCCGGGTCACACCGTCCCCGGTCGACACCGGCGTCGCCAGCCGCGCCAGCAGGGACTGCTGCTCGCGCGCCTCGTCGCTCGACTCTGGCAAGGCGGGCCTGGGCACGCGCTCCTCGGCCGGTCGGGCCAACTGCGTGCGCGTCGAATCGCCTTCCCCGACGACAGGTTCGCGCCGCAGCGCCTGCGCGGACGACGCGCGTATGGACGTCTTTTCGTGCGAGGGCTGGTATACGGCCGCACCGTCGGTCAGGCGTGCGCGCAGGGTCGACGTGTCCCGGCGCCAGGACGCCGGCAGCAAGGCGCCCGTACCCTTGCCCGAATCCGGCGCGGGCGCTGCGGCCTGCGCCACCAGTCCAAAGCGGGGCGCCCGTGGAACCGCTGTCCGTGTCGCGTCGTCGGCCGCTGGCAGACTGAGGTCAGTCTCGGATGGGGAGTCTGGCTCGGGATCCGCCGGCTCATCAGGTGCCTGGGCAAAGTCCGCGGCGCTGACCTCGACTGTCTTGTCGTCGGCCACGACGTCGGCGACCTGCTCGACGACGGACGGCCGGGCGGCGCCTGGCCCGCGCGTGGCCATGACCCACGACACGCCGAAGGCCAGCGCCAGATGGATGCCCGTCGAGAACACCCCGGCACGAACCAAACGTGTCCTGTGGTGAAGGCGCCCCACGCCACCGTCCAAGTAGATCTGATAAGAATACCATGGCGGCCCCATGAACCCCGAGACCAGCCCCGGCGTGCCGATGGAACGCCTCGAACGCTTGCTGCTGCGCGACGTCGGCCGCGCGATTCACGAGTTCGGCCTGATCGAGGACGGAGACCGGATCCTGGTCGCGGTCTCGGGCGGCAAGGACAGCTACACGCTGCTGGTGCTGCTGCGTGCGCTGCAACGACGCGCGCCCGTGCGTTTCGATTTGCTGGCGCTGCACCTGGATCAGGGACACCCGGGCTATGACGGCAAGCCCCTGGCGCGCTGGCTGGCGGACGAAGGCTTCGATCACAAGATAATCCACGAGGACACGTACAGCATCGTCACCGACAAGATTCCCGAGGGGAAGACCTACTGCTCGCTGTGTTCGCGGCTTCGGCGCGGCATTCTGTACAAGGCGGCGGCGGAACTGCGCTGCAACAAGATTGCCCTCGGCCATCACCGCGACGACGCGCTTGAAACGCTGCTGCTGAATCTGTTCTTCGGCGGCAAGCTGGCGGCGATGCCGGCACGGCTGGTCAGCGACGATGGCGCGCACGTCGTGATCCGGCCGCTGATCTACTGCGGCGAGGACACCATCGCGGAATTCGCCGCGGGGCACCGCTTTCCGATTCTGCCGTGCAACTTGTGCGGCTCGCAAAGCGAAGCCCAGCGCAAGCAAATGAAGGCGCTGATTACCCGCCTTGACTCGGAAAATCCCAGCTCACACGTTCGACAAAGCATGCTGGCCGCGCTGCAGAACGTGAACCTGTCGCACTTGCTGGATCGCGACGAGGCGGCCGCACGCGCGCAGGCCACAGCCCCCGACGGTCCGCGACTGCTTCAGATCCGGCGCTGAGGACGGCGCTATGAACGCGCGCGCGCGACGGCGGTTGCCTTGCCCGCGTCCTTGCTGTGGGCCCGCGGGCGCAGTCCGGCGCCTCCCGTGGCCGCGGTGGCCGCCGGCTTGGACAGCGCGCGCACCAGGGCCAGGGGCAATACCTCGGCCATCGTACGCACCGGAACGACCTTGATCTTGCTGCGCACGTGCTCGGGGATCTCGGACAATTCGGCCAGGTTGGCGGCGGGCACGATTGCGATCCGCATGCCCGCACGGACAGCGGCCAGCAGCTTTTCCTTGAGCCCCCCGATGGGCAGCACGCGTCCACGCAGGGTCAGCTCGCCGGTCATGCAGACGTCCTTGTGAACCGGAATCCCCGACACCAGTGACACCAGCACGCAGGCCATCGTGATGCCCGCCGAAGGTCCGTCCTTGGGCACGCCGCCGGCCGGAACGTGAATGTGAATTTCGCGGTTGGCGTAGAAATCCGTACTGAGGCCAAGAGACAACGCCTGCGCCCGCGCGAACGACAGCGCCGCCTGCGCCGATTCCTTCATCACGTCGCCCAGCTGCCCGGTCAGAATCAGCGAGCCCTTGCCTGCCATGGTCTGCGCCTCGATGGTCAGAACCTCGCCGCCGTACGGCGTCCACGCCAGACCGTTGGCGATGCCGACCTCGTCCTCGCCGCGCTTCTCGTCGGGGATGTAGCGCGTCGGTCCGAGGTACGCGGCCACGTCGGTCGCCGTGACGACGGCCAACGGACCCTTGGTCTTGCGCGGCTTGCCCTTGCCGCCGCCGCTTTCGACCACCTTGCGCGCCACCTTGCGCGCCAGCTGCGCGATCTGTCGTTCGAGATCCCTCAGGCCCGCCTCGCGCGTGTATTCGGACACGATCTTCTTCAGCACCGACCGGCTGACAACGATGTCCTTCGGCGCCAGGCCCGCCTCGGCGATTTGCTTGGGCAGCAAGAATCTTTCGGCGATGGCCAGCTTCTCGTCCTCGCTGTAGCCCGCCAGGCGCAGCGTCTCCATGCGATCGCGCAGCGGCGCGGGAATGCCCTCTGACATGTTGGCGGTGGCGATGAACATGACCTTCGACAGATCGTACGGCACGCCCAGGTAGTGATCGCGGAAGGTGTGGTTCTGTTCGGGGTCGAGGACCTCCAGCATGGCGGCCGACGGATCGCCGCGGAAGTCAGAGCCCATCTTGTCGACCTCGTCGAGCAAGAAGACCGGGTTGCGCGTCCCGGCCTGCTTCATGCCCTGAAGAATGCGACCGGGCATCGCGCCCACATAGGTGCGCCGGTGGCCGCGAATTTCGGCCTCGTCACGAATGCCACCCAGGGAAATGCGACAGAACTTGCGACCAAGAGCGCGCGCAATCGACCGGCCGAGCGACGTCTTGCCGACGCCGGGTGGGCCCAGGAAACACAGAATCGGGCCGTGCGCCCCGGCGCGCAGCTTGTGCACCGCCAGGAAATCGAGAATGCGCTCCTTGATGTGTTCGAGGTCGTAGTGATCCTCGTCGAGTACGGCGCGCGCGCTCTTGAGATCGACGCTGTCGGCGCTGACGTCCTTCCAGGGCAGTTCGACCAGAACGTCCAGGTAGCTGCGAACCACCGACGCCTCGGCGCTTTCCGGGCTCATCTGTTCAAGCCGGCGAATCTGTTTGTCCGCCTCGGTCTTCGCCTCGACGGGCAGGCCCGCCTTGTCGGTCTTCTGCCGCAGATCTTCGATCTCGTCCCGGTGCGCATCGGCGTCGCCCAGCTCGTGGCGAATCTGCCGCAGCTGCTCGCGCAGGAAGTAGTCGCGCTGGGTCTTCGACATTTCCTCTTTGGCGCGGCTCTGGATCCGGTTCTGCACCTCAAGGATGCCGATCTCGTTTTCCAGGGCCTGGTTGACCTTCGACAGCCGCTCGACGGAATCGTCGGTCTCGAGCAGCGCCTGCGCCTCGGGCAGCTTCAGCGTCAGGTTCGACGCGACGAGGTCGGCCATGCGCCCGGCGTCCTCGACGTTCTGAAGCACCATCGCCAGTTCGGGCTGCAGCGTGCGACCCAGCTCCGCGATTCGCTCGACGTTCTGGCGGACCGAACGGTTCAGCGCCTCCAACTCGACCGACGGCCCCTTGGCGGCGTCTTCGTAGACGTCGAGGCGGACCCTGTAGCTGGGTTGTTCCGCCAGGAAGCGTTCGATGCGGGCGCGGCACAGGCCCTGGACCAGGATCTTCAGGCCGCCGTCGGACAGGCGGCGCATACGCATGATCACGCCGACCGTGCCGACCCGGTACAGGGACGACGGGCTCGGATCCTCGTCAGTGGACTCGCGTTGGGCGACGATGAAACACAGTCGCTCGTCGGTTTCGAGCGCGGCGTTCACGGCGTCCAGAGAAATCGGCCGCGACACGCGCAAGGGCGCGATCATATAAGGGAAAACGACCAGGTCCCGCACCGGCAGCAGGGGCAGGACGTTGGGGATCTCCTCCTGGACGATTCTCTTCTTCTTGTCGAGCGTCGCGTTCTTGTCGTCGTTGTCGTCGGGTTCAGACCCCATGCGGCCACCTTAACAGAAAGCGTGCTCGACGGAAAAAGCCGTCGCGACAGCCGTCCGACACCCTACATCGACGGGTGCAAAGCCGACCTTGACAACGCCGGCGCGCGGCGACTAGGTTCGCGCCGTCTGTGACAATTGAATAGCGATTTTGGGTGAGAGAAGCCGGTGCGAATCCGGCGCGGTCCCGCCACTGTAAGTGGGAAGCCGGTTCCAACGACGCCACTGGGTCTGTGACCCGGGAAGGCTGGAACCGACAATCCTGGGTGTCATGAGGCAATCGTTCATGCGGCCAGGGAAACCTACAAGCCAGGATATCCGCCCAAAATTGATCCACTTTCCAACTTTCCCGTGGAGGACCGTTGGGCTCGCGACCTGCGACCCCCTCGCCCTTTTCGGCAAGGGGGTTTTTCATGTGGCCACGAGGGGACCTGCGAGGCGCGGAATTCGCCTGGGCAGGTCGCGCAAAACATATTTCCCCGAGCGTAGGTGCCGCAATTTTCGCGGTGCTTGCCGCCATCGGGCCCGGCGCGGCGGGTGCGGCCGACCCTGAACGCGGAACGCCGGTGTACGAAACCGTCGTCACGGCCAAGCGCGATCCTGGCAACCAAGCGCTCGACGACAACGCCGCATCCGCGTCCGTGATCACAAGCGATCGAACCCCGCGCAGCGCCGAATCCCTACCGCAGCTTCTGTCCGAGCTTCCGGGCGTCAACATCACGCATTTTGGGGCGCTGGGATCACTGGCCATGATCTCGGTGCGGGGCTCGACGCCCAACCAGGTGCAGGTCTATGTGGACGGGGTGCCGCTTGGCTCGGCCAGCGCCGGGGCGGTGGATCTGGGCCTGATCCCGGTAGCGGACGCAGAGCGCATCGAGATCTACCGCGGCATGAGCCCCATCGCATTCGGTTCGTCGGCCCTGGGCGGCATCGTGGTCCTGCGCAACTTGACCCCGACGTCATCAGGCCTCGGTGCCGAAATCGGCGCCGCCTCGTTCGGAACGCGCTTTGGCGGCTTGCAGGGCCGGTGGGCCGGCGCGCGCATCAAGGCGCTGGGCAGCATTCATCTTCTACAGTCAGCTGGTGACTTCAGCTACCCCAGCGACAACGGCACGGCCTTCGATCCCAGCGACGACAGCCAGCGGCGCCGCCAAAACAACAGCCTGAATCAGGTGGACGGTGTTCTGCGCACCACCCTTGTCCTGGAAGGCCGCCGCAGCGTCTTGTCATCGCTGTCTTTCCTGCGACGCGAACAGGGATTGCCAGCACCCGGTCCACGCGAGGCCTACCACGCATCGGCGGGAACGCGTCGCCTGATTGCCCTAGCCGCCTACGACGCCCCCGACGATCTCGGCCCCGGCGGGCGCCTGCACGCCCAGACATACGCGGTGCTGGGTGAGCAGGCCTTTCGCGACGAACTTCACGAGATCGCCTACCTGCCGACGCGCACGCGGGATCGCAGCGACACCGTTGGTACCACGGTGAATGCGACGTGGATCCGCGGGACGTGGTTGAAGGCGCGCGCGGTCACCGACGGTCGCTACGAATCGTTCCGCCCCTTCGACGAGCTGGCCTCCGAGCCCTCGGGCGCCGCGGGAACACGCGTATTCGGTGCCGCGGGCCTGGAAGGCGACGCCTGGTGGCAGCGCTGGGACCTGGATGTGATCCCGTCGCTGCGACTGGAAATCGCGCGCGACGAGATCGCGGGGCGCGACGGACGCGGGAACCAGGCGCAAGCGGCAAGACCCAGCAACTACGTCGTACCGGTGCCCCGCCTGGGTTTGCTGGAACGCGTGGGACCGGTGGTCCTGCTGCGCGCGAATGTCGGCCGCTACGCGCGCCTGCCGTCGATGCTGGAACGATACGGAAACACGGGGCGTGTTGTCGGCAACCCTGGCCTTACCCCCGAGCGGGGTGTCAACGCGGACGTCGGATCCACGCTGACCGCGGCCACGGCCCGCACACGCCTGACCGTGGATGCGGCGTTGTTCGGCGCGTGGGTGAACGATCTCATCCAGTTTCAAAAGGGTGCGTACCAGATGCGCGCGGACAACATTGGCGCCGCCCGCATCCTGGGGGCCGAACTGGCATTCGACGGGCGCGCCGGTCAGCACGCCAGATTCATTTTGCAAGGCACCTTCACCGACGCGCGTGACGTCAGCGGCATCAGCGGCAGCGACGGGCGACAGCTTTCATTGCGACCACGCTGGCGCGCCTACGCCCGGCCCGAGCTACGGGCCCTGCGCCTTGGCCGCGCCTGGCAGGCGGGGGTTTATGGCGACACCGACGCGACGGGCGGCAACTACCTTGACCCGGCCAATCTGGCCTCGCTGCCGGCACGCGTGCTGTTTGGCGCGGGGGCCTACGCCGAATCTGTGGCGACTGGCGTGCGCGTTGTCGTTTCAGCCCAGAATCTGGGTGATTCGCACGTCAACGACCTGGCGGATTTTCCGCTGCCCGGCCGGTCGATCTTTCTGTCCCTACAATTTTTCCCCCGTCCCACAACCCAGAACCCCGTCGAGGAGCCCAGCCCATGAGATCGTTCCACAGCAGATCCGTTATCACCCTGTTCACCACCCTGTTTCTTGCCGCCTGTAGCGACGATGCGGGAAATCCCAAGATCGCCGACGCCGCCGCATCCGACGCCGCCGTCAACGATATGGCATCCGGCGATGCCGCCGCAGGCGATATGGCGCCCGGTGATTCTGCGCCCGCTGACGCAGCGGTCGTCGCGCCAACGGCCAGGGGTCTGGCCGTCATCAACAGCGACTACAAGTCGACTGCTATTTCGCTTGTTGATCCCGCCACAGGAACCGTCGTCAAGAACAACTGCCTGCATTCGGGATCCGTCGCGCCGCAATTGTCGATGGCGCTGTCGGGCGACGTGGTGTTGCCGTCACAGTTGCAACCTGCCAACCAGTTGGTCGTGATTGACCGCAAGAATGGGACGCTGACCTGGGTCGACCCGACCACCTGCACGGTCGTCCGGCAGCTGAATCTGGGCACCGCCTTCGCGCCCAACCCCCATGACGTCGTGGGCATCTCGGCGACGAAGTCGTACGTGACCCGTTACGGCAACGGCCCCGGCGCGTCCACCGAGGGCAACGACCTGTTGATCATCGATCCCGCCGGCAAGGTCGGCGCACGCATCGACCTGCGGCCGTACGCAACCAAGACCGACACCGACAAGGCGACCGTGCCGGGACCGGACCGCGCCGTGTTGGCCGAGAACGGCAAGGTCTACGTCACCTTGAACAATCTCACCGCCGACACCGCTGGCGGGGGAACGGGTCGCCTCGTCGAGGTCGACGCCCAGACGGATATGGTCACCGCGCAGATCGATCTGCCGGGCTTGAAGAACTGCGCCGGGCTGACCTACGTGCCGGGCGTCCGCGCCCTTGCGGTGGTCTGCGGCGGCCTGTTCGGCGACGGCGCCAACCAGGTGAAGGCGTCCGGCACCGCGTGGGTTGATCTGACCAAGACGCCAGCCGCAGTCACCGTGGTCGCCGCGACGACCTTCGGCCGGACGCTGTCGTTTTCCGCCATCGCGGCGTCGGGCGCGGCAAAGGGCTTCGTGGTAACACCCGGTGAATTCGCCGGACCGCCCGCCGATCAACTGTGGGTCTTTGCGTTCACGGGCGGCACGCCCAGCAAATTGTTTGAGGCGACCGCCGGCTACACGCTGGGCGGCATCGTTCTCGGCGCTGGCGGAACGAAACTGTTTGTGACCGACGCGGCCAAGGCCGCGCCCAAGCTTCATATCTTCGATCTGACGACAACCACTCCGACAGAGACCAGCGTCGTGACGAATCCGGGCACGGGCCTGCCCCCGCGCGATCTCGCCTGGTACTAGATAATCGCCACCCGATGATTCGTCGCCCCACCACCGTCTATCTGATTCTTGCCACACTGGGCGTGGCGGTGGTGGCCGCGGCTTTGTTGCTGGGTCAGGGAAGTCTGTCCGACCCATCGCTGCGAGGCACGTTACTGGAACTTCGGGCCACCCGGATCGGCGCGGCCTTTCTGGCCGGGGCGGCACTGGCCACCGGGGGCGTCGTGGTGCAGGGCCTGTTCCGCAATCCGCTGGTTAGTCCGTCGATCCTCGGCACCACGGCGGGGGCCCAACTGGGCGGGCAACTGTCGTTGCTGGCGTTCGCGGCCTTGCCGCAACTGCGGCGGATCCCGAACGTCGGCGCCGAACTTTTGTTGCCGCTTGGCTGCTTGCTGGGGGCTGCCCTGGCGCTGGGGATCGTCCTGGCCTTCTGTCGAGAACGCGGCGGCGCACTGATGTTGCTACTGACCGGCTTCATCCTGTCGTCGCTGTTTCTGTCCCTGGGCAGTTTTGCCACCAGCCTGGCGCAGGACACATGGGAAGTCGGACGCGCGGTGGTCGCGTTCACCCTGGGCGGGGTCGGCGGGGTCAGTGGGCGGCAGCTGTTGCTGGCGCTTCCGCTGGTCACAGTCGGTACTGCGGCCGCGTGGTCCTGGGGTCGCACCTTGGATCTGTTGCTGTCGGGCGAGGAAGAGGCCAGCACCTTGGGTGTCGACGTCGTGCAGGCCCGCCGCTGGATCACCATCTGGGTGGCGGTGCTGACCGCGGCCGCAGTCTCGGTCGGCGGCAACGTCGTGTTTGTCGGACTGATCGTTCCGCATCTGCTGCGCCCTTTCGTGGGTGTGTTGCACCGGCGGCTGATCCCGGCGGCGGCGTTTCTCGGCGGCACGTTCCTGGTCGCCTGCGATTTGCTGGCACGGACCGTACCGGCCCGCTCGGAGATTCCGCTGGGCGTGGTCACGGGCCTTATCGGCGCGCCGGTTTTTCTGATCTTGCTGGCACGCTCGCGGCACGGGCTGCTTCATGGTTAAGACAGCCCTGACGGTTCGCGACCTGTGCGTCGTGCGCGGCGTGACGGCGGTGGTCCGCGGTGTCAGCTTCGAGGCCCACGCCGGCGCGGTGATGGCCGTCATCGGACCGAACGGCGCCGGGAAAAGCACCATCCTCAAGACCATTGCCGGCCTGCTGCCCTACAGCGGAACCATCACGGTGGCCGGTGCCGACGCGGCCGCCCTGTCGTCCCGCCAACGGGCGCGCCAGCTGGCGTACGTGCCACAGCATTCGGCCCTGGACGCCGCGATTCCCGTACGCGACGTCGTGGCGCAGGGGCGCTTCGCGCACGGGGGCGCCCTGCAACGTCGCACGCTGACCGACGACCGCGCCGTCGACGAGGCGCTGGGACGTACGGACACGGCGCGGCTCGGCGACCGGTCGTTCAACACCTTGTCGTATGGCGAACGCCGGCGGGTTCTCATCGCGCGCGCGCTGGCGACGGGCGCGAAGCTGTTGCTGCTGGACGAGCCAAGCGCCGCCCTGGACGTCGGGCACGCACTGGCGCTGTTCGCTCTTTTGCGCGCGTTGGCACACGACGGGCACTGCGTGGTGACCGTCTTGCATCAATTGCAGGAAGCGGCCAGCCACGCGGACCACACCTTGCTGCTGGCGGACGGCCGCTGCGTGGCATACGGCCCAACCCCCGATGTGATTGCGGCCAAACCTGTGCGAGACGTTTACGGCGTCAAGCTGATTCCCCACGCGCAGTTCGGATATTCGCCCGCGGCCGACGACGGACCGAGATCTACAAAAGGACCCGCGCGGTGAACAAGACATCCTGGACCAACGGCGCCGCGCTGGCCGTCGCCCTGGGCCTGACTCTGGTTTTGGCGTGGGATCGCACGGCTGTGACCCGGCCCGCCACCGTCGCAGGACCGATGATGCGCCATTCCGCGCGCGCGCGGGTGCCCCTGCCCGGCGGCGGCGAGGGATTGCCGGATGCGACCGGCCACCCGGTGCCGCTGCGACCATACAACCGCATCGTGTCGAGCAGCGCCCTGACCGACCGGTTACTCATCGAGCTAGCCGAACCTGACCGCGTCCTGGCGTTCAGCGCGACGGGCGCGAATTCCTCACCCTGGGCGTACCAGCTTGCGGGCAAGGCCACCGTGGATGCACTCGGTCCGATCGAGGCGGTGATTGCGCTCAAGCCCGATCTTTTTCTCATGAACAGTTTCACCGCCGGTGGACGCGTGGCCAAACTGCGCGCCGCAGGCATCGAAGTCTTCGATCTCGGCCAGTTGCGCGGCCTGGCCACCGTCCTGCCCATGGCCGAGACGCTGGCGGATCTGCTGGGCCATCCGGAACGCGGGCAACAATTCGCGTTGTCGCTGGAACGTCGCATGCGGTCCGTGGCGGCCGGATTGCCGGCGCAGACACCGCGCCGCCGCGCGCTGTATCTGGCCATCATAGGCCCGCGCATTTTCGGTGGCAGCACAGGAACCAGCTACCACGATGTCATCACCCACGCGGGCCTGGTCGACGCGGCGGCGGGACATTTTGCCGACTGGCCGGGTTTTTCTTCCGAACAGATTCTGAAACTGGCACCCGACATCATCGTCACCAAGGACGGCATGGGCCCGGCTTTGTGCGCCTATCCAGGGATGGGTCGCCTGACTGCGTGTCGCAGTCCGGGGGGCGTGATCGAGCTGCCAGCAGGCCTGTTGGATGAACCGGGTCCGGCCATGCTCGACGCCGCCGAGGCCCTTTTCGCGCGCGCGTACCCGGACCGCCCGTAGCTGGATTATGATGCGGGTAGGTTATGAAGCTGGGCACGCTGAGGCAGGGTGGTCGCGACGGCACCTTGGTGGTGGTGCGCAAAGACGGCAAGGTCTACGTTCCCGCAACGGACATCGCCCCGACCTTGCAGGCCGCACTGGATCAGTGGCGCACAGCCGCGCCGCGACTGGTGGAACTGGCGGGCCGCCTCGAACGCGGTGAATTCGACGGACAACCGCTGGTTGCCGAAGATTTCGCCAGTCCCCTGCCGCGCGCCTACGAATGGCTGGATGGTTCGGCATTTCTAAACCACGTGCGCCTGGTGCGGAAGGCCCGCGGTGCCGACCTGCCGCCGAACCTGCTGGTCGATCCGCTGGTGTACCAGGGTGGCTCGGGCGCGATGCTGGCGCCCACCGATCCGATTCCGTTTCAGCAGGATGATTGGGGTCTGGATTTTGAATCCGAAATTTGCGCGATCCTCGGCGACACGCCGATGGGTGTGCCGACCGCCGACGCGGCACCTTATATTCGCCTCTTCTGTCTGGCGAACGATGTCACCTTGCGCAACCTTGTGCCGGCCGAACTGGCCAAGAACTTCGGCTTTCTGCAGTCCAAGCCTGCCACGGCCTTTTCGCCCTTTGCGGTGACCCCGGATGAACTGGGCGATGCGTGGCGCGCGGGTCGCGTGCACCAAAACGTGCGCACGATTCACAATGGCGTTCTGGTCGGCAACTGCGATGCGGGGCAAATGCACTTTTCGTTTTTCGATCTCATCGCCCACATCACCAGGACCCGCCGACTGACCGCCGGGACCATCCTGGGCTCGGGCACCGTTTCGAACGCGGAACGCACCCGCGGAGTGTCCTGCCTGGCCGAACGGCGCATTCTGGAACTGCTGGAAACCGGCGAGGCGCGTACGCCCTACCTGAAACCTGGCGACCGGGTGCAAATCCAGGCGCTGAACGACGCAGGCGAAGATGTCTTCGGCACCATCGATCAGAAGGTCGCGGTGGTGGTGTGAGCACGCGCGAGCCTCTCGGCATCATCAAGCTCGGCGCACTGGTTTACTACGTCCACGATCTGGCGCGCGTACGATCGTTCATGCTGGACAAGCTGGATTTTGCGGAAGTCGGCGTATCGGGGCCCGAGTTGACAGCGCGGGGCAAGCAGCAGTCGGCGCTGTTTCAGGCCGGCGACGCCACGTTCCTGGTGTGCGCGCCGGTCGGCGAAGGCGGCCGCGCGTGGCGCTACCTGCGCAAGCACCCCGAAGGCGTCGGCACCCTGGTCTTCGAGGTCGAGGACATCGAGCGCGCCTTCCGGCTGCTGGACGAACGCGGCGGCACGTTGATCGCGGACATCGAACGTTTCACTGACGACGGGGGCAGCCTGGCCATGTTCTCGATCACCACGCCCTTTGGCGATACCACGTTTCGCTTTGTCGAGCGGCGCGGCTTCCGGTCGGTTTTTCCCGGACTGGTGCCGCACCCCGCGGCCACGGGCGGGCGCAATGTCTTTGGCTTCCAGCGCTTCGATCACGTGACTTCGAATTTCCAGACGATGACACCCGCGTTGCTGTGGATGGAACACGTCATGGGGATGGAACGCTTCTGGACGGTGCAGTTTCATACCAACGACGTTGCCGCCAACACCGAGGTGGGATCGGGTCTGAAATCCGTGGTCATGTACGAGCCGCATTCGGGCGTGAAGTTCGCCAACAACGAGCCCTTCCGGCCGTTCTTCAAGGCCTCGCAGATCAACATCTTCGCCGAAGATCAGCGCGGCGACGGCGTCCAGCACGCCGCCCTGGCGGTGCCCGACATCGTGCCCGCGGTGCGTGGCTTGCGTGACCGCGGTGTCGCCTTCATGCCCACGCCCGGTCCCTACTTCGACATGCTGCCCCAGCGCCTGCAACGTCTGGGGGTCGGGACCATCGACGAGGACATCGCAACGCTGCGGCAACTAGAAATCCTGGTCGACGGCGAGGCCAAGGGCCAGTACCTGTTGCAGATCTTTCTCAAAGAGGCCGCCGACCGCTACCGCGATCCCGCCGCGGGCCCCTTCTTCTTCGAGATCATCCAGCGCAAGGGCTCGCAGGGCTTCGGCGCCGGAAACTTTCGCGCCCTGTTCGAAAGCATCGAACGACAACAACGTCTGGACAGGCGCATCTCGTGATCGAACGACGTTGTGCGGGTCGCGTTCCCGCCAAGCCCCACACCACCCTGCGCGCGGCCGACGGGCGCCTGCTGCACGAACAGTGTCTGACCCGCAACGGCTTCGACGGGCCTTACACCATCAGCTATCACCTGGAGGCGCCACATACGCAGTCGGCGACGGCGATCGGACACGGTTGGACGCCGCCGACCGCCGTCGCAAGGCCCCTGGCCCGACGCCACTACCGAACCGCTGTCGCCAAAGCCGCGCAGGCGCCGCGCACCGCCGCGATCGACGGGCGCGTGCCACTTTTGTTCAACGAGGATGTCGTCCTGTCGGTGCTGTTTCCCGACGCGCCCGATCCCGTGTACCTGTCGAACGGCGACGGCGACGATCTGTACTACGTCCACGCGGGCGGCGGCGTGTTGCGATCGCTGCTGGGCGATTTGCCGTTTGCGGCCGGCGACTATGTCTTCGTGCCGCGCGGCCTGCTACACCGGTTTTTGCCCGAGGCGGGTCTGGCGCAACATTGGTTGTCCGTCGAATGCCTCGGCGGGCTGTCACTGCCGAAGCAGTGGCGCAACGAGACCGGTCAGTTGCGCATGGACGCGCCCTACTGCCACCGCGACTTTCGACACCCGACCTTCACCGGACCGAACGACGAGGGTATCCGCGAGATTGTCGTCAAGCGCGGCGCCGCTTTTCACGCCTTCACCACGCAACATGCGCCGCTGGACGTTGTCGGATGGGACGGCACGGTCTACCCGTGGGCCTTTCCGATTCTGTCGTTCGCACCGCGCGTGGGTCTGGTGCATCTGCCGCCCACCTGGCACGGCACCTTCGCGACGCGCGGCGCACTGATTTGCAGCTTCGTTCCGCGGCCCCTGGATTTTCACCCGCAGGCGATCCCGTGTCCGTATCCGCACGCCTCGGTCGACTGCGACGAATTTCTATTTTACTCGGCCGGCAACTTCAGTTCGCGTCGCGGCGTTGGGCCGGGCAGCGTGTCGCACCACCCCGCGGGAATTCCCCACGGCCCTCACCCGGGCGCCTACGAGGGCAGCATCGGACACAAGACCACGGATGAACTGGCCGTGATGCTGGATACCTTTCGCCCGCTGCATCCCACGGCCGCCGCGTGCCGTGTCGAGGATGGCACCGAGGATGGCACCTATGACAACAGCTTCATGGGGTAATTGCGCAGCAAAATTGGTAGTACAATGACGCCGTGATGAGGGGGATGCCGGAGGCGAAGGAGGCCATGACGCTGGATGAGGGCGTCGTGGTGAAGGATTCCTCGATGGAGACCACGGCCTATGACGCCGACCGGCCGCCGCTGCCGCCCGGGGCGAGAGAGACCGGCGATCCGCTGATCGGCCGCCGCATCGACCACTTCGAGATCCGGGGCCTGCTGGGCGAAGGCGGCATGGGCACGGTCTACCTGGCCCACGATCTCAGCCTCGATCGCCCGGTGGCGATCAAGGTATTGCGCCGTGAAATGGCCAACATCCCCTCGCTGGTCGAACGTTTGATTCTGGAAGCCCGCGCGCAGGCGCGGCTGCAGCACTCAAACGTCGTGACCATTTATCACATCGGTACGTTCGAGGACGCACCCTACTTCGCGATGGAATACATCCGCGGCCAGACCCTGGCCGACCACATCGGACCGTTGGTCACGATGTG
>JANXXE010000043.1 GCA_025350815.1 Myxococcales bacterium
GCGTCCTCGCGGAAGCAGGGGTGCGGGGTCAAGGGGCGCCGCCCCTTGCGGGGTGCAGGGGCAGCGTCCCCTGCGCCAGGGGCCACAGGCCCCGGTGGGGTCCGGGGCGAGGCCCCGAATTTCCCGACACGCACTAGCTAGCGCCCTCAGGAGTGATGCAGTCGGGCATAGGTCGTATCACTTAGTTCAATTCTGTCGCGTCGAAAGAACCGGCGATGGCGCATCTTTCGATGCGCTCCGCAAATCCCGCGCTAGGAGCAATCGCTATCGTCCCCTTGCTCACAGCGGGATCATGTTCTCCGCTTCGGCCGTGGCCAGGTAGTCAGCCCATGCCTGCATGATCAGGTGGCACGTACGCGATCGGATTCCACGTGGGGCCAACTGTCTCTCGATGGCGTCCGGCCAGTGGCCGTTCTCGTTCGCCCACGTGCTGAAGGTGGTCCGCCAGCAGTGTGGAGACGCACGATCCCAAACCGGAAGTCAGCGGATCACTAATCTTTGCGATTCTAGATAGTTATCGTCTATGCCGGATGCTGCCGGACGTCCCTGGAAGCCATCTCTGGTTCAGACGTTGAACTTGAAGTGGATGACGTCGCCGTCGCGGACGACGTAGTCCTTGCCTTCAATCGCAAGCTTGGCGTTCTGGCGGCAGGCGGACTCGGAGCCGAACTTGATCAGGTCTTCCCACCAGATGACGTCGGCCTTGATGAAGCCGCGCTCGAAGTCCGTGTGAATCGCGCCGGCCGCCTGGGGGGCCTTGGCGCCGCGCTTGACGGTCCAGGCGCGGCATTCGTCCTCGCCCGCCGTCAGGAACGTAATCAGATCCAGAATGCGGTACGCCGTTCGCGCCACCGCGTGCAGGCCCGGCTCTTTGAGACCCAATGATTCCAGAAACGCCGGCCGGTCCGCCGGGTCCAGACCCGCGATCTCTGCCTCGGCCGCCGCGCAGATCGTTACAACAGGGGCGCCCTGGCTTTCCGCGTAGACGCGCAACGCCGCGACCATGGGGTCGTTGTCGATGGTCGCAAGCTGTTTTTCGGCGACGTTGCCCACGAAGAAGACCTTCTTCTGGGTCAGCAGAAACATGTCTCGCAGCAGGGCCAGGGATTCGTCATCCAGCTTCTGGGCCCGCACGGGCACGCCGGCGTTCAGGGAATCCCGCACGCGCTCGCACAGTTCCAAAACGGCCTTCTCTTCCTTGACGGTCTGCCCCTTGAGGGCCTTCTTGGCGCGATCAATGCGCTTTTCGACGCTTTCGAGATCCTTCAGGCACAGCTCGGTGTCGATCGTCGCCACGTCCGCGACAGGATCGATCTTGCCCTCGACGTGGACGATGTTGCCATCCTCGAAACAGCGCACCACATGGGCAATGGCGTCCGTCTCGCGGATGTTCGCGAGGAATTGATTGCCCAGACCCTCGCCCTTCGATGCGCCCCGCACCAGCCCCGCGATGTCGACGAAGTTCACGCTGGCCGGCACCACCGATTTTGGATGGTACAGGGCCACCAGCGCGTCCAGACGCGGATCGGGGACGGGCACCACGCCGACGTTCGGCTCGATGGTGCAGAACGGATAGTTCGCTACCGCCGCCCCCGCCGCCGAGAGTGCGTTGAACAAAGTCGACTTGCCCACGTTGGGCAAGCCGACAATGCCGCAGGAAATGGCCATCTATGAAAAGCCCGGTAAACCCTCGACGAGGGTCACGCGGACTAGAGCTTGCCGGCCAGGTTGAAGGCGATGAGCAAGCCGTAGATGACCAACGACTCGATAAGCGCCAGGGCGACGATCATCGGGACGAAGATCTTTCCGGAAGCCTGCGGGTTGCGCGCAATACCGTCCAGCGCCGCGGCCGCCGCCCGACCCTGACCGAGACCACCACCCAGGGCCGCCAGGCCAATGGCGAGTGCGGCGCCGATGCCCAGCCACCCGCGCGAGCTGTCGGCCGCGCCGTCGGCGGCGAAAACCGCCGGGCTAGACAGAACCGCCAGTGCGAAAGCGGCGAAAGGGACAAAAAGCTTTGAGACTCGGGCCATCGGCAACTCCTCCTTCAAGATCGTTGGTCAGTGTTCTTCGTGAGCGATTGCGGTCGAAATGTAGATGGTGGACAGCAGGGAGAAAACCACAGCCTGCACCAGTGACACAAATACCCCCATCAGCAAGAAGGGTACGGGCAGCAGCAACGGAAACACCAGGAAGAACACGGCGGCGACCTTGTGGTCGGCGGTGATATTGCCCAGAAGCCGCATCGACAGGGACACCGGACGCGCGATGTGGCTGATGATTTCGATCGGCAGCATCAGCCACGCCAGCGGCAGCCACGGCCCCAGGAAGTGCTTGAAGTACTTGATGCCGTGGGCGCGCACGCCATAGACGTGCGTCAGCACGAAGACCAGCACCGCCAGGGCGACGTTGGTCTTCAACGTGTCCGTCGGCGGCAAGAATCCGGGGATCAGCGACAACAGGTTCGAAAACAGGATGAACAGGAACAAGCTGCCGATAAGGGGCAAAAAGCGCCGCGCGTCCTTGGGCCCCATGACACTTTCCATCAGGCCGTAGACCGTGTCCGCCAGCATCTCGAACAAGTTACGCAGGCCGAAGCGCGGCGGCGGAATCAATCCGCCGTCAGGGGCGCCGTTGACGGAAGCCGCGTAGCGAACGGCGCCGAAGATCAGGAACAGCAAAACGACCAGGCCGCCCAAAACGTGTTCGATCTCGAAGTGCGTGGACTGGATCATCTGCCAGGTCCACTGTCGGCCCAGCAGCATCTGAAGGTTCTGCTTCAGCGTCTCGAAGCCCGGTAGGTACTCGAACCAGCTTGAATGCGGACCCATGGTTACACCGCCTCCGACAGGCCGGTGCGCAGCCCCGACACAACCAGGGACGCCACCAGCACAGAAATGCCCAGCGCGAAAGGAACGACCGCCAGGCGCAGGCCCCAGACGGCCACCGCCACCAGCCCCAGCAGCAACGTCGTCTTGAGCACCAGGGCGGTCATCAGGCCGCCGAGAGCCACCGCGCCACCGTCGCGCAACGCCCGTCGCACAGCGCGGCCGGCCGAACGGCGCAACACCCACAAGTTGGCGCACGCCATCGTCGTGCCGGCAGCCGCGGCGATCAGGCCGGGTACGCCCCAACCGACTGCGCCGATGACGGTGGCCACCGCACCCAGCAGCAGGTTGATGGTCTGCACGCCCGCCAGGGGGCGCACGACAGAGGGGGGGGAAGTAGAACGGCTTGTCATTGTTGCTTGTTGTAACTGCGGGTCACGCGAACCAGCGCCTTGACGGCGGCGCCGATTCCCGCTGCGAAACCTATCCATTTCAGCCAGGGTGTCGAGTGAAATCTGTCGTCCAGGTATTGCCCCCCGAAATAGCCAATGGCGATGGCCACGGCTATCTCGAATCCGACGGCGCCGGTCGAGCCGGCGGTCCGCCACATATTTTTGATTTCAGGATCGATGGGGCGGCTTCCGCTAACACGCCAGCTGGCGCAAATCAAGGGGCCAGCGTCATTCGCCTCAGAACTTGCTGCTTGCGGTCAGCAGAGTCATCTTGTCGTTGCTGCCGCGCAGCCGCCCCGAAAGCGTCCGGACGAAGTTCCACAGCACGTCGTACGCCAGATCCCGATCCACAAACAGAAGGTCGGTCAGCTGTTCCTTGGTGATGACGAACAGGCGTGACGCCTCGTGGGCACGGGCATCGGCGCTGCGCGGGAAATCGTCGATGAGCGCCATCTCGCCGAAATAATCCCCCGTGCGCAGAACCGCCAGGGCCTCCTCGCCCATGCCCGCCACCTGACGCGTGATGCGCACGGCGCCGTCCAGAATCAGGTACAGCTTGTCCCCCGGGGTGCCCTCCTCGAAGATGACCGCCCCGCGCTCGACGGAATTCTCCTCGCCCACGGCGGCTATGCGCCGCAAGAAAACCGCCGGCAGCCCGGCGAACAGGTTCACCCGCCCCAGAAGCTCGAAGGTGGATTTTTCGGGCGGTGTGTTCACGGGCGCAGTATGCCCCGTTACAGACCCTCCGGCCATGGAGGCCATCTCAGTGGGCCAAAAAGCGTTCAGCCTCGATGGCCGCCATGCAGCCCGTGCCAGCCGCCGTGATGGCCTGTCGATATACGTGGTCGGCCACGTCACCGCAGGCGAACACACCCGGCACCTTGGTCGCCGTCGAGCCGGGCTTGGTCAACAGATACCCGTTGGCGTCCATGTCCAGCCTGCCCTTGAACAGCGCGGAATTGGGCTCGTGGCCAATGGCGATGAAGACGCCCCCGCAAGGCAGAACCCGCGTCGCGCCCGTCCTGGTGTCGCGCAGCTTGACGCCGGTGACGCCGGGCTTGGGCAACTCGCCCAGGATCTCGTCGATGGCCGCATTCATGATGAGCTCGATCTTCGGGTTGCGGCGCGCGCGCTCCAGCATGATGCGAGACGCGCGAAATTCCTCGCGCCTGTGCACCAGGTACACCTTCGTGCCGAAGCGGGTCAGGAAGTTCGCCTCCTCCATCGCCGTGTCGCCGCCGCCGACCACCACCAGTTCGCGCCCCTTGAACAGGGCGCCGTCGCAGGTGGCACAGGCCGAGACACCGTAGTTCTGGAAGGTTTTCTCGGTCGGAATGCCCAGCCACTTGGCCGACGCCCCCGTCGCGATGATGACCGCGTCGGCGATAACCTCCTGGCCGTCGGCAGAAACCTTGAAGGGGCGCTCGGCAAGGTCAATCGCTGTGACGTCGGCGGTCCGCACCTGCGTGCCGAAGCGCAGCGCCTGCGCCTTGAACAGATCCATCAGTTCGGGCCCCTGAACGCCCTTGGGAAAGCCCGGGTAGTTCTCGACCTCGGTCGTAATCATCAGCTGCCCGCCAGGAATGGTCAGCGGTTCGACCACGCCGCCGCCCCCTTCGTAGAGAACCGGTTCGAGATTGGCCCGCGCGGCATAAATCGCGGCGGTGTAGCCCGCGGGGCCGGACCCGACAATGACGATCTTCGCGTGGTCGCTGGTGGCCATCGTGTTGCTCCTCGTGTTTGGCGGACGGTGATTCTAACCAATTCGTCGACGGGTGCGACCGGAACCGATAGATTTTTCGCCGTGCTTTGCCTCACGCGTCCAGACACCTGAGCGGCCGCCACGTTTTTCTTCGAGACGCACCGGACCGATCTCGACGCCGCGCTCGACGCCCTTGACCATGTCGTAGATGGTCAGCGCACCTGCGGATGCCCCGACCATCGCTTCCATTTCGACGCCGGTGCGATCGAGGGCGTGCACCTCGACGCGAACACGCACGCCGGGCAGGGCCGCATCGACCGCCAGCGTGACATCCGTGCCGACGATGCGCACGGGGTGGCACAGCGGAATCCAGTCCGCCGTGCGTTTCAGCGCACCAATGGCTGCCAGGCGGGCCGTCGCGAAGACATCGCCCTTCTTGCCCGTGCCCGACTCGACCAGCTTCAATGTGGCCGCCGTCATGCGGACGACCGCTGTCGCCACCGCGACCCGGTGTGTCTCGGCCTTGTCCCCGACATCGACCATCCGCGCGCGCCCGCGGTCATCCAGGTGCGTCAGCTTCTGGCGCGGCATTACAGTGTGCCGAGTTCGAACCCGAAGTAGTCGCGTGCGTTGCGGAAGCAGACATCCTTGACCAGGCCGCCCAGCAGCGCGCGGTCATTGGGCAGCAGGCCAGCCTCGACGTCGTTGCCGATGAGGTTGCACAGCAGGCGCCGGAAATATTCGTGGCGCGAATACGACAGGAAGCTGCGCGAATCGGTCAGCATGCCCACGAAGCGCGACAGCAGCCCCATGTTCGACAGGGCGTTGATCTGTCGTTCCATGCCTTCGCGCTGATCCAGGAACCACCAGGCGCTGCCGAACTGCATTTTGCCGGGGACGGATCCATCCTGAAAATTGCCGATCATCGTCGCGAACAGATCGTTGTCGGCCGGGTTCAGGTTGTACAGAATCGTCTTCGCCAACTGGTTCGTGTTGTCCAGCCGGTCGAGAAACCGCGACAGCGGTATGGCAATCGGGAAATCGCCGATCGAATCAAAACCGCTGTCCGCACCCAGCGTTCGCACGGCCCGGGTGTTGTTGTTGCGCAAGGCCCCGAGGTGAAACTGCTGCACCCAGCCGCGGGAATGATCCAGCAGCGCCAGCTCGTGCAACATCGCCGAGCGGTACTTGTCGGCCTCATCGACGGTCAGCGTCTGGCCCGCGCGCGCCTTTGCAAACGCGGCCTCGATGTCCCGTTCGGTGTAAGCCACCGCCCAGATGGTGTCGAGTCCGTGGTCGGACAGGCGGCAGCCGTTGGCGTGAAAGAAATCGTGCCGCCGTTTAAGGGCATCGCGCAAAGCCCCGACGTTGCTGATCGAGATCCCCGCGGCCGCCTCCAGCCTGTCCACCCACGCGTTGAAGGCCGGCAAATCATGGACCGCCAGCGCCCTGTCGGGCCGCCACGTCGGATAAAGCCGCGTGCCCGCCGCCGGATTCTTGGCGTGCCGCTGGTGGTGTTCCAGCGTATCCGCCGGATCGTCGGTCGTGCACACCGCCAGGACGTTGTACTGGCGCAGCAGCCCCTGCGTCGTGAACTGATCCCGCGCCAGCGCCGTGTTGCATTGATCATAGATTTCGCGCGCGGTCGCCGGCCCCAGCAGGCGGTCGGTGATGCCGAACGGAAAACGCAGCTCAAGGTGGGTCCAGTGGTACAGCGGGTTGCGCAGCGTATGGGGCACGGTGCCGGCCCACGCCTCGAACTTCTCCCAGTCTGACGCCTTGCCGGTGCAGAAGCGTTCATCGACGCCGTTCGACCGCATGGCCCGCCATTTATAGTGGTCGCCGTTCAGCCAGATCTCGGTCAGGTTCGCGAACCGGTGGTTGGCCGCGATCTGATCCGGCGGCAAGTGGCAATGGTAGTCGATGATCGGCTGGCCCTTGGCGAACTCGTGGTACAGGTCCACGGCCGTCTTCGTGTCCAGCAGGAAGTTTTCGTCGAGGAATGGCTTCACAATGACTTCACCATGAGGGCCGCAATAGTAGCCGATTCGCGGCTGCAAATGCTTTAGAATCGCGGCCGTTTCCAATGCCAGCCGGTCACCCCCCCGCGTCCGTACGTACCTGCGCCGCCTTGTGCCTGCTTGCGGTCGTCGGCACCTTCGTCGCGTCGCAAATCGATTTTCTTCGCCGCCATCATCCGGGCATCGCGCCTGACCGATACTGGCTGCCGCAACTGACGCATATCTGGCTGCCTGGTCTCGGGGCCGCCCTTCTGTGCGCTGGGCTGGCTTTCGTGCTGGCCAGGCGCGCCCGGCGGCCCTAGCATCGACCGCCCCGTGCCCGACCCCTCACCCGACGTTCATTCCCCTGCCCCCCAACAGGGATGGCGGGCGCGCCTCGCCCACCTGACCGAAAAACAGATGGTCCTCGCGGTCCTGTTGTTCGGCGTCCTTCTGTACGTTCCGTTCGCGGGCACCTACGGCCTGTGGGATCCGTGGGAGACCCACTACGGCGAGGTCGCGCGCCAGATGACCTCGCGCGGTGACTACGTCAGCCTGTGGTGGCCGGGCTCGCCGCTGGACGCGGATGCCTTCTGGTCGAAGCCCGTCCTGTCGTTCTGGCTGATGAGCCTGGCCATGCACGTGGCGGGTATCGGCAAGGCCGGCGCGCCGCCTGGGCAGATGGCGCTGTCGACGGCGCCCGAGTGGGCCCTGCGGATTCCCTTTTGCCTGATGGCGCTTCTGGGCCTGTGGGGCGTCTACCTGATGACCTCACGCTTCGTCAGCCGGCGCGCCGGCGTCCTATCGGCGGTAACGCTTGGGACCTTCCCGCTTTACAGCCTGGTCGCGCGGCAGGCGATGACGGACATGGCGTTCGTCGGGCCCATGACGCTGGCCCTGGCGCTGGGCGCACTGGCCCTGTTCGACGAGGACGAGGACGAGCTGCAACGACGAACCTGGCGCCGCCTGTCTTGGCCGCACCACCCCCTGTTCTACGCGGTGCTGGTCGCCATCCTGGTGACCACGGTGCCCCAGCTGGTGGTCAATGCCATTCAGGTCAAATGGACCTGGTTCGCCAAAAGCCGACGCCTGGTCGTGCCCGGCATCGTCCTGATGCTGCCGTATATCGCGGGCCTGGTGGCCTTCGTCTATTACGCCGCGCGCACGCGCTGGAAGGCGCCGTTCTACTTGTACTTGGCCGCCATCCTGTGCGGCATCGCGATCCTAGCCAAGGGCCTCGCCGGGCTCGGCCTGCCGGTGATCGTGTTCCTTGCGTACCTGCTGTTCACCTGGAACTGGCGGCGCCTTGCTCGCGCACAGCTTTATTACGGCGTTCTCGTCGCGTTCCTGGGTTGCGCGATCGTGGCGATTCCGTGGCACCACGCAATGCTGGTGCGGCATGGCCGGCCGTTCTGGGACGAACTTTACGGTGACAACCACTGGCGCCGCCTGGTGTTGGGGCGCCACGGGGATCGCGGCAGCTTCGAGTACTTCCTGCGGGAATTGGGCTACGCCGTGCTGCCGTGGATTGCCGTCGCCCCGTCGGCTCTGGCGTGGGTGGTCATGCGGCCTTTTCGCGCGGTGGCTGCCGTCGCGCCCGCCGGCGCAAAAAAACAGATCGATCGCCGTCAGCAAATCTACTGGTTCGGCGCCATCTGGTTCGTCGCCGCCTACACGGTGGTGTCGCTGTCGATGACCAAGTTCCACCACTACATCCTGCCCGCGCTGCCGGGCCTGGCCATCGCCATCGGCTGCTTCCTGGACGACATCGCCCGGCACCGCAACGGCCGCGTGGCCCTGCTGGCGGCGCTGGTCGGCCTTCCGTTGCTGGCCCTGGTCACCCACGATCTGGTCAGCGCACAAAACGGCGCCCAGCATTTCGTCTGGCTGTTCTCCTACGATTACATCAACGCGCCCAAGGGCCGCCCGTGGCCGCCCGAACTGAACTATGTCCCGTCGCTGATCGTGTTTTCCGCGCTGTTTGCTGGCGGGGCGCTGGCGCTGGCGATTCCGCGTCTGCGACGCTGGGCCCCGGCCGCGCTGGGCCTGGTCAGCGTGTGTTTCACCTGGTTCCTGCTGGACGTCTACATGCGACAGGTGTCCGACCGCTGGTCGCAAAAGAACCTCATCGCCAGCTATTACAAGCTGCGGCAGTCACCCGACGAGCGGCTGGTTGCCTGGCAGATGTACTGGCGCGGCGAGACCTTCTATTCGCAAAATGAAATCTACCAGGGCCCGACGCAGAACCGGACCGTGTTCCTGGGCGATCGCAACGCCGAATCGCTGAAGGAATACGTCGCGCGGAATTCCGGCAAGCGGGCCTTCTTCATCGTCGAGAAAGCCCGATGGGCGACGCTGCAAGGGCTGCTGCCCGACAAGGCGCGGCCGACACTGAAGGTCGTCGACGACCGGAACAACAAGTTCTACTTGGCGGTCGCCGAACTGTAACCGGCCGAGTGCGGCACCGGAAAGATCAGCGTCTTGTCGTCGGCGGGAGTGTGTTCGGCCGGTCCCCGCTGAATGCGATCGCCCTGCCCCAGTTCCCACACGACGCCCAGCCCAAACACCGACAGGCCGCTGACGAACGCGGAGGCCCTGGTGGCGCGGTTCCAGTGCAGGCCCGTGGTGTTGCGATCGACGAACTGGTGGCCGGTGACGGTGCCGCCGGCAACGTCATCGTGCACTGAATTCTGGGAACTGCGCCCGGCGA
>JANXXE010000056.1 GCA_025350815.1 Myxococcales bacterium
ATCTGGGAGCGCTGGGACGGCTGGACGGCCGACAAGGGTTTTCAGGATCCCGGCATGAATTCGTTCAACCACTACTCGCTGGGCTCTGTCGGGGAATGGATGTTCGGTTACATCGGCGGGATCGAGACGGACCCGAGCCGCCCGGGCTACAAGCATTTCAACGTTCACCCTGTGCCCGGCGGCGGCCTGACGTCCGCGCGCGCGGAACTGGACACCACGCACGGCCGTATTGTCAGCGACTGGAAGCTGCAAGGCGGACACATGACGCTGCGGCTGGTGGTGCCGGCCAACACCAGCGCGACGGTGCGGCTACCGTCCGGCGATGACGTCACCGAAGGCGGCAAGCCCGTGGACAGGGCCTTCGGTGTCAGCGTGAGCCAGCGAGACCCGTCCGCAGTCGTGATGGAGGTCGCCGGCGGCAGTTACCTGTTCAAGGTGCCGTACCGGCGATAGGCGGAAGCTGATCACTTCAGGGCCCGCCCCAGCGCAGGACCAGCGCCAACAATTCGCTGGTGTGGGGTGTGTTGCGCGTGCCCGTGCGCGCGCCGAAGGTGACGTGGTTGCTGAACTCGACGGCCAACTCCGCGTGTGTGGTCAACGGCCAGGCTAGCCCCGCGCCCCATGCGACGTCGGGGGCATATTCGATGTGCGCACCGGGGCGGCCGAATTGTATGCGCGCCACGCCCGCGCCACCCAGGACCTCGGCTCGCAGGCGTCCCGCAGTCGGCGGGCGCAGGCGCGCAAGCGCGGTGAAAAAGCCGTAGCCGTCCTCGATGGCGCGCTGGTCACCGGCGGACGGCAAGGTGTGACAGGCCTGTACGCCGACGGCGAAAGCGGGCGAAAAAAACCAATCCGCACCGAGGTTGGCAGCGGCAAAGGCGGGATCAAGCGCGCCCGCGCCGCCCGCGGCCAGGCGCAGATGCGTCGGTGCTGTATCGGCGCGCGCCGGACACACGACTAGCGCCAGCATCAGCATCACTCGCGTCGCCTTCATCGCGGATCGAATCCGTCCAGCGCCCGCAGCAAGCCCGCCAGGATCTGCGACAGGCGCCGCATGCCGGCAGGTCTTCTGTGGAACGTGATCTCGTCCATGTACAGATCCCGGCGCATCTCGACCTGAATGGCATGGATGTTGTCCTGCGGCCGGCCGTGGTGACTGGTGATGAAGCCGCCGCGGTAGGGATCGTTGAAGGCGACCGACAGGCCGTGATCGCGGAAGTGTTGCCCAACCAGTGCGGACAGTCCGGGCGAACACGTCGTACCCATGCGATCGCCGGGGACGATGTCGGCGCGGGCCTTGCCGGGATCCGCGTGGCCGCCGCGGCCCACCGACGGCATCGAGTGCCCGTCCAGCAGAATCGCAAAACCAAATTTCTGGCGTGCGCTCGCGATCGCCGCGCCCAGCGTCCCGTAGTAGGCGGCGTGAATGGCCCGGCGCGCGGCCAGTTCGTCGGGGCCAAGGGGACGGGCCAGGGCGGGCGCGCCCGTGGTGGTGACCATCCAGATGAACCCCCGGCCGTCGGTGTTGCGCGGGGGAACGTCGTCGGGACTGCGGTTCAGATCGCAGACGAAACGCGACAGGCGCGCGCGGACAAAGGCGCCGCGGGGGCTGCCGTCATACAGTTCGTCGACGTACAGATCCGCGTCGCAACGGACGTCCAGCGAATCGGCCAGGCTGCTTTCGAAGCCGTTGGTGGCGGTGCCGGCGTGCGGAACACTGACGACCACCGGGGTCGCCGGGTCAGCGGGCAGGTCCGCCCAGAACGCGTCACCAGCCAACGCGATACCCCAGGTCGGCGACCAGGCCAGCAGTGTTGCCGCTGATGACGTCCGCGCTGGAGCTTTGTCCCAGCGTGATCCACAGATGGCGGGCGCCCAGCACCAGGTGCCCCAGGCCATTGAGGTCCAGGTCCGCCTCGACGGAGGCCTCAAGAACCCGCGAGGTTGCATGTCCCCAGACGTGCCGACCGAAACTGCTGACGCGCGTTCGGCTATACGAGAATCCGACCCCGGCACCCGCGCCCAGTTCAAGCCGTCGCCAGGGCCTGTGGTGCCAGCGACCCAGTATTACAAAGGGGAACTGTTCGACCAGGACGTTGCTGACACCGGCCAGGTTGTCGACCGGAAATTCGCTGTGCAGATAACCCACGCTGAGTCCGACGGCCAGCCGTTCGGGCCAGCCGGGCGGTCGGGCCAGGGCATCGACAAAAACGCTGCGTCCGGGCGGCTGGTGGAAGTTCCACATGAACCCCAGGCACGGGGTGAGGGTCACTTGCGGGGCAGCGTCGGCTGGCCGTTCGATCAGGGCCAGCCACCAGTCGGGCAGGTTGGCGAGGGGGACCTTACTGCTGGCGTAGGTAGCCCCAAGGGCGGCCTCGACCTCGACAAAGCGGCGACCCGTGAAGTGCGTCGGTGCCGCCACGGAGGCCATCACGCGACCGTCGCTGGTCACCTGTAAGTCCAATTCGTGGCCGTCGGAAAACATCGCCGCGTCGGCCGGGTGGACGGGGTTGCCGTAGATATCTTCGGCGGTCAGGAAAACAAGCATCGCGCTGTCGCGGCCGATGGGCAGCCGCGTGCGGTCGGCCCGCAGGCGCAGGCGGGCCGGCGGGCCAGCCACCAAGGGAATCGCCACAGTCTTGTTGGTGGCGGGCTGCCAGCGGACGCCAGCGGTTAGCTCAAGCGCCCCGGCCGACAGATCGAACGGCGCCTGCACCAAAAAGCGATTCTCGCCGGGTCCACCACCGAGGGACTGCGTGCGGCCGGATTTCGCCGCCAGGACAATCGAGGGGCTATCGCAGGGCAGGCCTGTCGCGTCGACGGCGAAGACCGCGACTTCCGCCATGGTGCCCGCCGCGATGCCGGGGGGGGGCGCAACGACCACGCGCGGGAAGGTCGGCAACTGCAGGTCGATGGCCTGCTCTGTGGATTTTCCGTACCGGTTCACCGAACGCGCGATGCCGAAAGCGGCGCCGGGGGGAACCACGACGGGAATGGCGACCTGTCCATCGTCGGAAGCGCGGTAGGGTCCGAATTCCTTTTCGCCGATCATCAGACTGACCGAGGCGCCAGGATCGGTCTTGAACCCGGGGCTGGTGGTGGCGCGTAGCCGGACAATGCCGAAGCCGCGCCGCGGCCCCGGCGAGAATTCCGCGACGATGAGGCCCACCTGCGGGAAGCGCTCGGCCGGGAATACATAGCGCGCCGAGAATTCGCGTGGGCCGACACGCAAAAGGTTTTCGATGTGTCCGACGTTGCACAGGACACGCGGCAGGTCGGGCGGCGCCGGCAGGGATCCTCCCACCGTGATGCGCAGGTCTGTCTCTGTCTCGACGCCGAGAACAGCCGACCGCAGCATCGGCACGACCGCCACCCCGGGTGGTGTTGCCGGTGCGTCGACCACCGCCGATTCGTTCAGCTCGGGCGGATCCTGAAGCGCTGCGAGGAAGCACAGGGCCCGGATGATGGCCGTCACGGTTTCCACAGCGCCCCCGTCGACGGTTGCAATGCGGGGGCCGGTGCCTCGCGTGTGATGACGCGCGAAAGCACTTTCTTGCGGCCCGTGATGTCTTCTGCGGACACCTCGACCCGGTTGGCACCGACAGCCAGCCCCGGGGCTAACTGGAATGTGCCGTCGGGTGCCACGTCCGTGGAGACGCCGTTGACCCGGACGGTGGACGACGGTTCGACCTTGCCCTTGATCGGGGCGCGCGCGTCCGAATGTCCGAGTTCGGGCCACACCACCGACAGGAACAGGTCGGCGGGAATCGCCTCGGGCTCGGTTGGCGCACCCCCGGTCGTGGCCGTGCTTTGCATACCGGCGTGCAGCTGGACGTCCTTGCCGTGCGACGAGAATCGCACCTCGCCCGTGGTCGCCGCGACCGAGACCTGGCCGGTTGGTCCCAGCGATACGACCCAGCGGGCGGTGCCGCGATTCACGGTGCGCGCTTCCCGGGTTGCGATCTCCAGCGTCTCCTTCTGCGCGCCCACGTTGGCGGTGACGTTGCCACCGCGCAGAACGTCGAAGGTCGCGGTGGTGTCGGCCAGGCGATCCAGGCGGATGTCGACGTTCTCTTTCACCTCGATTTCGGCGCTGCCCCGGCGCAACAGGGCGCGCGAGCCGCGGGGCGTGCGGACGACGTCCTGAAGGGTCAGGGAATCACCGGCTTGCACGACATACCACTGGCCGTCGTGGAAGGTTTCGGCGGGGCCCTCAAGGGCGGCGACGCGAAATAGTTCCACGTCGCCCGGAAGGCCTTCGCCTGCCTGCGCGCGGGGCCGGGGCGACGCCACCTGGGCAGATCGTTCGAAAAAATGCGAGGACACGGCGCTGGCGACGATGAAGATGCACGCGATCGACGCCAGCAGGATGGCCGTCATGACAGCGCGGCGGCCCCTGTCCGTCAGCCTCATGCGAGGTGGCCAGCCCCCGTGTAGATGGGGAAAGTGATCCAGAACGTGGTGCCGCGGCCCAGCTCGCTGTCGACGCGAATCGACCCGCCGTGGTCCTCGATGATCTTGTGCACGACCGACAGCCCGATGCCGGTGTCTGTGCGCCCGGTCTTGGTGGTGAAGAAGGGATCGAAGATGCGCCCGACATGTTCGGGGGCGATGCCCCGACCAGTATCGCTGATGCGCAAGCGCAGAAGTTTGGCCTCGGGCATTGTTGTTTCAAGCGTCAGGCAGCCGCCGTTGGCCATGGCCCCCTGTGCGTTCTGGACCAGCTGGATGAACGCGGCCTGTAGCTGAAGGCCGCTGCCGCGAACCGGGGGACTGGGGCTGACGACGCGGTTGTCGACCTTGATACCGGCGTCCAACATCGCCTTGGGGCTACACAGGTCGAGGGCATCGTCGAGGACCTTGGACAGGTCGAGGGGCCGGTGATCCTCGCCCGACTGGCGCTGCGACAAACGCAGCAGGTTGGACACAATTTCCTGGATGCGCAGGGCTTGCGCTTCGATGTCCTTGAGCATCGGGCGGGCGGGGTGATCGTCCGGCAGGTCAGCCGACAGCAGTTGCGCGAGACCCAGCACACCGGTCAGTGGGTTGTTGATCTCATGCGCCACGCCCGCGCCCAGCGATCCGATGGCCGCCAGCGATCGCGACCGAAGCAACAGGTCCTGCGCTTCACGCAGCTCTTTGGTCTTCTGTTCCACCCGCCGCTCCAGGGTCTCGTTCCACGAGACGATTTCCTCGGTCTGGCGCAAGATCTCGGTCCGCGCGGCGTCCAGCGACGTGGCCATCGCGTTGAACGCGCGCGCGACGTCGGCCAGTTCATCGTTGCTCTGTACTTCAAGTTTGGTGTCCAGCTTGCCCTCGGCAATGTGGCGGGCCCCGTCGGCCAGAACGCCGACCCGCCCCGACAGCGTTCGTGCCAGTAGCCCCCCGACCACCGCCGCCACCAGGCCCGACACGCTCATCCAATAGATCGTGGCCCACCCAAGCTGCGTCACCTGCGACAGGGCGGCCTCGACCCGCCGCTCGACGACGACGCCCAGAAGGTAGGGGGATGCCGGGGCGTACGCACCAATCACCTTCAGCGTGCCGCTGGTGTATTCGTCGACGAATTCGTGTTCCGGCAGCCGGTTGTCGGGGCCGCCGGGCAGCCGCTTGGGCTCAAGGCCCGACGGCGAGACGCTGCGACCGGAGGTCACGATGCGGCTTTCGCGATCGAGCAGCATGATATCGCCGTCCGCGCTGGCGACGTTCGCCAGGTAGTTGGCGATTCGGCGCAGCGAGACCATGGCGGCAATCACGCGCGGTGGCTCGTCGGCCAGTGGCTCGTATTTGACCGCCAGGATCAGGTGCGGCGTTCGCGCGGGCCCCGCGAAAAAGACGGGCCCGACGCCGGTACCCGTCGCCAGCGTGTCGCGCAGGGGCGCCTTGTCCCACAGGGCTGCGACCTCGCTGCCAAGGGCCGCCTCGTGGCGCCCAAAGGCGCTGGTCGCGCGCGGGGCCTCCTGGTACGCGGGCTGGGCCAGCGGGCGTCCTTCGGCATCAAGCAGCGCAACGGCGCTGAAGTCGTCGTTCTGGTGGTAGACCAGTTGCAGGAATTTTCGCATCGCCTCGGGGCTGGGCAATTCGCGCCCCGAACGCGTCAAGTCCAGGATGCGGGTCTCTACCTCCAAAGTGGCCTGCAAATCGCCCAGGTGGCTGGAGACATATTCGGCGACCTGGCGCGCCGACATTTGTTCGTGTTCCTCGATGGCGCGGCGCAGGTGTCCCTGGCTGATGCGCACCGACGAATAACCCGCGATGGCCAGCGGAATGGCCGAGACCCCGAAGGACAGCAGCGCAAATTTTGGGAGTAGCTTCATGGCACCCAGGCGAAGGCGTCTGAAAGGCGGCTCCAGCCGAAGTCGGCATCGTACGCCCAGATAGAGGTTCGTCCCATCCCCGGCGGGCTGGTGCCACGGATCTCTTGATCATCGGACACGCGCAGGTCCTGCAGCGGTACGGCGGTCGCAAGCTGATCTCCGACATAGACGCGCGTGTTGCTGGTGAAGCCCGTTCCCCACAGGCGCATCGCCTGGCCGCCGGCCTCGGGGCTGAAGGTCGGCTCGACCCCGTCGAGGTGCGGTGGCGCATGGTAGGCGAAGTCGCCGTCGGTGACGGCGGCGCCAAGGGGCGTCTGTACGCGGATTCTGACGGGCCCTGGTACACCCGGGGGCGCGCGGCCCGTGATCGTATGTTCGTCAAGCACGAAGCCGCCGTCGGGGACAAGCGGCGTCGGGCCGAAAAACGCGCGGCTGCCGGGCAAAAATCCCGAACCGAAAATGACCACGTCCGTACCTCCGGCGGCGCCACCGAACTCGGGCGACACCCGCGTGATGTCGGGGCGGTCGCGCAGGCGCAGGTAGATGCTGGCGCGGGCGCGATTCGGGGTTGCCGCGTCGTCGACGGCGGTGGCCTGGATTTCGACGACGTCGTCTCTGCGTAGATCGTCGGGCATTCTGGTTTCGAAGCGACAGGTGACCTCGGTCGCTGGGTCGTCAATTGCGCAGTCGTTGTGATCGCGCACCAGGCCGCCGGGGCCAATGACTTCCCACGACAGGCTGGCCAGTCGCCCCGGTGCCCCGTCGCGCGCCCGCACGGCCACGTTGATTGTCAGACCGGGCGCCGCAAGCGCGCTGCCGTCGGGACCGTCGAACACGATGTCCGGGGGCGCAGCGTCGGGGCCAAGGGCGGTGAAGGCGGCCGGCAGGTTGGCGGTGCGGCCCCGGGGATCGACCAGCTTGATAGCGTACGCGCCGGGCGGCAGGCCCGCGGGTATCGTCGCGGACAGTTCGGTGGGCCCACGCCAGGCGAGATCCCGCAGCGAAAAGGTGGCCCCCGGATGGCCGACCGTTCCCGAAAAGCCGCGGTCGACCGCGATTCGCGTCCCCGAGGCCGAGTCGATGCGGTAGCTGGGAACGAAGCCGCCGCCGGTAATCGTCACCCGCAGATCGCGGTCGCTGTATGCGGCCGCCGGGAAAACGTGCTTGACCGCGGGAATGGGCGCGCCTTCCTCGCAGGCGGCCAGCAACGCGGCAACGACCGCGACGCGTGCCCCGATTGGGTATCCCACGAACGGCGGCATGTAACGAACGGCATTTTACCCCGATACGGTCCGTCGAGGGGGCGCGGCGGTCTAGTCGAAGAACGCCTCGGTCCGGATCTGCTTCTTGCGGTTGACGCCGGCGTCGACCAGGCCCTTTTTCAGCTCGTCGATCATCGCGCCGTTGCCCACCAGGTAGAAGGTCGGCTCGCGCAGCGACGGCAGCGATTCCAACACCGGCGCCGTGATGCGGCCGTGCAGTCCGGGCCAGCCCGGGGACGGGCGCGACAGGTAGATGTGCAACTGCGCGCCGGCCGCCGCACACGCGTCTGTCACCTCGTCGGGGACGAACAGATCCTCCTGATTGCGCAGGCCCCAGTAGACGTGGCGACGCCCCGTCTCGGTCCGCCGGGATAATTCGGCCAGCATGGGCAGCACGGGGGCCAGGCCCGTCCCCGTCGCGGCGAAGACGACGTCGCCCGGGTGCTGGGGCGCAAGGACGAAGAAACCGTGCGGGCCCGTCATCGCCACCTCGGTGCCGATCGGCATTCCGTCGACCAGGTCGGATGCGGCACCGCCGGGGATCACGCGAATCAGAAAGCGCAGGTGATGACCGTCGTCGCTGGGCGACGCGACGGAATAGCTGCGGCGCTGCGCCTTGCCGGTCGCATCCGTACCGGCGGCCAGCGTCACGAACTGCCCGGCCTGAAACGCCAGCGGGGCCGGCGCGATGACATCAAAGGTCAGGTCGACGATGCCCCCGGCCACGGTTGTTCGGGCCGCAAGGCGCGTCGTGAAGGGGCCGGGCATGGTGCCTTTCAATATACGTGTTTCACGTCGCTGGCGCGAAACACCCGACGCCGTCGTGATAGGGTCCGCGCAATGTCGATACGGCCATCGAGAACAAGACTTCTGGCGATCGCGGCTGCTGCGGCTGCTTGCCTGACCGCGTGTTCGAAGACGGATACGGCGGCGCGGCCTGCGGGCATCGCGCCGTCGCCAGGCGCACCCGGGTCGCTGCCGCCCCCGCCACCTGCGCCACCTGCGCCACCGCCGCCGCCGCCACCTGCGGCCGAGGTCGAGACGGCCCCGTCGGCACCCGACGCCAAGGCTTCCGTCAGCGGCACGATCACTTTGCCCGCCGCGCGCAAGGGCAACGTCGCCAAAAGCGACATCATCTTCTTGGTCGCCCGTCGGGCCGGGGGGTCGCCCGGGCCGGGGTCGATGCTGGCGGTTCAGAAGATCCCCGTCGGTGATTTTCCGATGCCTTTTGTGCTAAGCGGCCGCGACGCCATGATTCCGGGGACGCCCTTCGAGGGCGAAATTTCCATCACCGTCCGCCTCGACAAGGACGGCGACGCCATGACCCGCAAGAAGGGCGACCTTTATGGCGTCGCCAACGGCGTCAAGGTCGGCAGTCAAGGCATCACGATTCCCCTCGAAAGCTTGCAGGCCGAAGACCAGGTCCTGGGTGGCGGGGCCGCCGGTGGCATGGGGGCAGGTGCGCCGTCCGGCCGCCCCGGTCTGCCCCCGGGACATCCTTGAGCGACTGTTGTAAGTTCCCGCCCCACGGAGATCCCATGCCTGACTACAAGAAGATTCGCGAAATGATCAGCCACCGCGTGACATTCGAGTACGAGACCGGGGCCAAGCTGACCGGCTACCTGGCGTCCTGCGCGCCGGCACAGGGGCCCGTGCAGTTTGCGATCCTGTCGAAGGCGCAGCTTCTCGATAGCGCGAACAACGTCCTGGCCAAGTACGACGAGCTGCCTTTCGTCCCCAACAATCTCCTCGGATTCAAGATCACCGAAGGTCCCCTGTAGGCGGGCGGCAGGCAGGAAGGCAGGAAGGCAGGAAGGGGCGGGCACCGGATGCGTGGGGGACAAATACTTGTTCTGTGGTTCGGGGCGCTGACGCTGGGGGCGTCCTGCGGGTCCTCGGCGTGGACCGAGATCGTCATGCCCCAGGATCTGTCCGAGGCCTCAACCCAGCCCCAGATCGCGTCGGTCCGGGATCTGGGTGGCGTCGACGTATCGATAGACGGCGTTTTGCACACCGATCGGCCGTCGGACGGCATCGCCACCATCGGCGAGGCCCTGTGGATCCTGGGCACCAATTTTGGCCGCCAGCCCACGGTCCAGATCGGAAAACGTCCCGCCGCCGTCTTGTCCCGCACCGCGAACGAGGGGATTCTGGTCCGCGTGCCGACGGGGACGCCGTCGGGGTTGCAGCCGCTGGTGGTCTCGAACGAGCGCGGCGCCGCCGAGAAAGTCATCACCGTCAGGCGCTACGTGGTCGGTCTGGCGCCGAAGCCAGGCACAGTCGCATGGGGCGAAGTGACCGCGGATGGACCTGTTGCGCTCAATTTCACCGACATATTCGAGGCGCGTTTTCTGCGGCTGAGCGCCGACGGTCGCGCGGCGTACGTCCTTGGCGGCCCGGGCGCGGTCCTTACCATCTTCGAGCTTCCGGCGCCGACGCAGCCCCTGATGGTGGGCCGCCAGGATCTGGGCGCCCCGCTGGTGCTGGGCCTGGTGGCCGCAACGACGGCACACGTGCTGGCGGTCGTGCGACAGGACGACGTCATCGTCTTCGACATTTCGTCGCCGCTGCGGCCGATTCGCCGGCCGTCGCGCGACTTGCCGCCGTCGCTGCGCAAGGCCCGACCCGGCCGGGTCGAGATGTCGCCGGACGGGGCGCTGCTGGCGTTCACGACGGCTGTGCGCAACGAGATCTTCGTCGTGGATGTCGCGCAGCTGGGCGCCGCCGGTGACAGGGCGGTACTGGCCACGTTGGCGCTGGAGCCCGATGTGCGCGCCGCGGTCCTGAACGACATCGCGTTTTCGCCCGATGGGCGGACGTTGTGGGTGGTTTCCGGGGACAACGCCGAAAGTCGTTCAATCGGTCCGCAGCCGACGCGTGCCTATGCGCTGCGCGTGAACCGCGACCGCGCCGGCCTCAGGCTGGATCTGGCCCGGACGGTGACGATCGACAGCGCAGTGGCCCCCGTTCGTGTCTCTACCGGGCGCACGATGCCGCTGGCCAGCGGCGCGACGATTCGCCTGCCGCCCGAAAAGGCGACGGTGTATATCACCGCGGGCGCACGGCAGGGTGACCGCACCGTGGTTCTGTCTTTGGGTGCCGACGAGGTGGCCGTCGAGGCCGTCGTCAGCGAGGGCAAGAATCGCACTGGCGGTGTCGACGTCTCGCCCGACGGACGTTGGTTGATGGCGGCGACCGTCGGTGGCGACGGGTCGTTTCGTGTGGCCGCGGCGCCGGCCGATGGCCGCCCGGGCACGCGCCGGTCCATCAGTCTCAAGGACGCTCCGCAAGGGGGCGGTGGGGAATTGCCCGAGGGCGCCCGGGGCGAAATTCGCGTTCAGCCATAAAAACGAGGAAGACAGCATGAGCACGACTGAATCGGGAGAAGAATCTGGGGTCATTCGCTCGGTGTCGCGCGCGGGGCGGTCATTTCCACCGCCGCCGGCTTTCGCGCAGAAGGCGCGCTTGCGCGATCCCGCCGAATACGAGCGTCTGTACCGCCGGTCTGTCGACGATCCGAATGGATTCTGGGGCGACATGGCAAAAAGCGAGCTTGCCTGGACCAAGCCCTGGACCACCGTCCTGTCCGGTGAAGTCCCGTGGGTGCGCTGGTTCGACGGCGGCGAGTTGAATCTTTCGGCCAATTGCCTGGACCGGCACCTGGCCACGCGTGGCTCGAAGCCGGCGATCATCTGGGAAGGCGAGCCGGGCGAAGAACGGATTCTGACGTATGCGCAGCTGCACGCCGAGGTTTGCCAGTTCGCGGCCGTCCTGAAAAATCTGGGTGTTGCGCGTGGCGAGCGCGTGGCGATTTACATGCCGATGATCCCCGAGGCGGCCGTAGCGATGCTGGCATGCGCCCGCATCGGGGCGCCGCACACCGTGGTGTTCGGCGGATTCTCGGCCGAGGCGCTGCGCGATCGCATCAACGATTGCGAGGCCAAGGTGTGCATCACCTCCGACGGCAGCTACCGCCGTGGCAAGGTCATTCCGCTGAAGGCCAACGTCGACCAGGCGCTGGCCCACACGCCCAGCGTGCACAGCTGTGTCGTCGTTCGCCGGACAGGGAACGAGGTCACGATGAAGGCCGGGCGGGACAAATGGTGGCACGACGTCATGGAGGGACAGCCCACCAGCACGCCGGCTGAAAGTCTGCCGGCCGAGCATCCGCTGTTCATCCTGTACACCTCGGGCACCACCGGGAAGCCCAAAGGGATCGTTCACAGCACCGGCGGGTACCTGCTGGGCGCGCATCTGACGACCAAGTACATCTTCGACATCAACGACGACGATCTGTACTGGTGCACCGCCGACATCGGCTGGGTCACCGGACACAGCTACGTTCTGTACGGCCCGCTGTCGAACGGCGCCACGACCTTGATGTACGAGGGCGCGCCGGATTTCCCGGACAAGGATCGCTTCTGGTCCATCATTGCGCGACGGAAGGTGACCACGTTCTACACGGCGCCAACCGCCATCCGCGCGTTCGTACGCTGGGGCAACGAATTCCCCGAGAAGCACGATCTGTCGTCGCTGCGCCTGCTGGGCAGCGTGGGCGAGCCCATCAATCCGGAGGCGTGGATGTGGTACCACGAGCTCGTCGGGCGTGGCAGATGTCCCATCGTCGACACGTGGTGGCAGACCGAGACGGGGTCAATCATGCTGTCGCCGTTGCCGGGCATCACCGCCAGCAAGCCGGGCAGTTGCAGCATTCCCTTCTTCGGTGTGGTGCCTGAAGTGGTCAAGCGCGATGGCACGAAGTGCGGGGCCAACGAGGGCGGTTTTCTGATCCTGCGCAAGCCGTGGCCGTCGATGTTGCGCGGAATTCACGGTGATCCCGAACGGTACGTCAAGCAGTACTGGTCCGAGATCAAGGGCGTCTACTTCACGGGCGACGGCTCGCGCTGCGACGAAGACAACTACTTCTGGGTCATGGGCCGCGTGGACGACGTCCTGAATGTCGCCGGACACCGTCTGGGCACGGCCGAAATCGAAAGCGCGCTGGTGTCTTGCCCGGGCGTGGCAGAGGCCGCCGTCGTGGGGCCGCCGCACGCGCTCAAGGGGCAGGGGATCTGCTGCTTCGTGACATTGAAGATGGGCGTCGTCGGGAACGATGCCTTCAAGAAGCAGCTTTCCGACCACGTCGTCAAAGAGATTGGTGCCCTGGCGCGGCCCGACGACATTCGTTTCACCGACGCCTTGCCGAAGACCCGTTCGGGCAAGATCATGCGCCGGCTGCTCAAGGAGATTGCGACCAGCGGCGAGGCCAAGGGCGACACCACCACGCTGGAGGATCTGGGCGTGCTGTCGCGTCTGTCCGCGGTGCGCGAGGACGAGGAGTAGCGGCGGCGGCGGGCGATGGACGTCGCGCTGGTCTCCTGCCTGAACCTGCACAAGGTCGATCCCGACGACGAGCCGCTGCGCGTGGCGCTGGGGGCGGCGGGCCTGTCCGCCGCCGTCGTCGCCTGGGATGACCCGGGCGTGCGCTGGGGCGACGCGCGCGTGGCCGTCATCCGCTCGACGTGGAACTACGTGCACCACCACGAGGCGTACCTCGCCTGGGCGGAACGCTGCGCGGCCCACACAACGCTGTGGAACCCGCCGGTCGTCATCCACTGGAACAGCCACAAAAGCTATCTGTTGGAGTTGGCGGCGGCTGGCATTCCGATCGTGCCCACGGCCCTGGTGCGGCGGGGCACGCAAGCGTCGTTGCCGACGTTGGCGCGTGACTGGCCGGTGGTCGTGATCAAGCCGGCTGTCTCGGCGGGCTCGTTCGGGACGATGCGCTGCGAACCCAAGACCTTCGAGTCGGGACAGGCGCACCTCGATCAGATGCTGGCGACGCGCGACATGCTGGTGCAGCGCTATGTTCCGTCGGTGACGGGCCATGGCGAGCGGGCCCTGGTTTGGATCGACGGTCAGTTGACCCACGCGCTTCGCAAAAGCCCACGTTTTGCGGGGGATTCGGAGAATATTTCGGCTGCGGTGCCGATCGCGGCGGACGAGGCCCTGCTTGCGACTCGAATCCTGACCCTGGCGCCCGGGCCCCTGCTGTACGGGCGGGTCGATCTGGTGCGCGACGACGACGGTCACCCGATGCTGATGGAGCTCGAACTGGTCGAGCCGTGCCTGTTCCTCAGCCGATCGCCCGAGGCGCTGGCCCGGTTTGTCGATGTGCTTGTTCGTGCTTCGCGCGTGCCCCCGCGGCCTGTATGATCCCGACGTGGAAGGAAGTGCGCAGCAGCTTCAAGACCAGATAGCGCGTATGACGCGGCAGCAGGCCGCAATCGTGGCGCTGGCCCGCGGGCAACCGGATCGCGTGGCCGACATGCAGGGGGCCCTCGGCCGGATCGCTGAGGTGGCCGCTGAGACGTTGGGGATCGATCGGGCCAGCGTCTGGACGCTGGACGCTTCCCAGCAGCGGCTGGACTGCGTGGTCTTGTACAGCGGCCACGACAAGTCGTTCTCCAGCGGGCTGACGATTGCCGCCGTCGATTATCCGCTGTACTTCGCCGCCCTCGATACGGGACGCGCCATCGACGCCAGTCTGGCCGCCACCGATCCACGTACGTCCGAGCTTCGTGATGGGTACCTCAAGCCGAACGGGATTTCGTCGATGCTGGATGCGGCTGTACGCGACGGCGGACGCGTTGTTGGGGTGGTCTGTCACGAACACATGGGCCCGCCGCGCGCCTGGAGCCAGGACGAGGTGGCATTTGCCGGTGCCATCGCCGACCAGGTCGCATTGGTTTTTGCCGCTTCCGAACGTTATCGCCTGGGCGCCGACCGCGAGCGCATGCGTCACCAGTTGCTGCACACGCAGCGACTCGAAAGCATGGGCACGCTGGCGGCCGGCGTGGCGCACGAGATCAACAATCCATTGGCCTACGTCACCGCCAGCCTCGATTTCGTGGCGGGCGAGGTGCGCAACGCCGCGCAGGATGCGCCCGGCCGGCGCTGGCAAGAGATGGAAGAGGCCATCCGGGACGCGCGGCAGGGCGTGGACCGCGTGCGGCGCATCGTGCGCGATCTCAAGACCTTCTCACGCAGTGACGACGAGCAGCGCGGCCCCGTCGATTTGCGACCGGTCATCGAGTCCACGCTGAACATGGTCTGGAACGAGATTCGCCACCGTGCCCGGCTGGTGAAGGACTATGGGGTGGACGTCCCCGCCGTCGAGGCGAATGAATCGGGGCTGGCGCAGGTGTTCCTGAACTTGCTACTGAATGCCGCCCAGGCGCTCGAAGAGGGCCGCGTCGACCAGAATGAAATCCGCATCACGACCCGCATGGATGGCCCCAACCGCGTGGCGGCCGAGGTCAAGGACACCGGACCGGGCATTCCGGCGGCCGCCATCAGTCGCATCTTCGATCCCTTCTTCACGACCAAGGCGATTGGCGTCGGCACAGGTCTTGGCCTTTCGATTTGCCACAACATCGTGACGGCCCTCGGGGGCGAGTTGCAGGTGCACAGCCGCCCCGGTGAGGGCACCACCTTCCGCGTTCTGCTGCCGGTCGCGCGGACGAAGGCGCTGGTGGCGTTGCCCGTCGTCGCCAATACCGCGGGTGGCGTTCGTGGTCGGGTCCTCATCATCGACGACGAGCCGCGACTGATTGGGGCCCTGCGGCGCGTTCTGGAGGAAGAACACGACGTGGTCGGCGTGACGGGCGCGCGCGAGGCGCTGGCCCTGCTGACAGGCGGCGAGCGTTACGACGTGATTCTCTGCGACCTGATGATGCCCGAGATGACGGGCATGGATCTGTACGCGGAACTGGGCCGGACGCACCCGGGGTTGCTGGAGCGCATTGTCTTTCTCACGGGAGGCGTTTTCACGCCGCGGGCGAGGATCTTCCTCGACCAGGTGGCGAACGCCCGCCTGGAGAAGCCGCTGGACAGTCAGAACCTGCGCGTGCTGATTCGCGACCGCCTGCGCGGCGGCCTGGGCGCGTCCTAACCGATCGACAGCAGTTCGACTTCGAAAACCAGCGTGGCGTCGGGCGGAATCAGGCCCGGGTAGCCGCGCTTGCCATAGGCCAGATCGCCCGGGATGGTCAGTCGGCGCAGCTCGCCCACCTTCATACCGGCGACACCCTGGTCCCAGCCCTTGATGACCTGCCCCGCGCCCAGCCCGAACGAGAAGCCCTCGCCGCGATCGCGCGAGCTGTCGAACTTCTTTCCGTCGGTCAGTGTGCCGACGTAGTGGACGGTGACCGCGTCGCCCTTGCGGGCCTCGCTGCCGGTTCCTTGTGTCAAGACTTCGATCTTCAGCTCTGCGCTCACGAATGCCTCCTGCGGTGGTGCGCGGCAGGGTACCACGGCCGCCGCGCGGGTGATTCGTCGGAGGTCAGTGATACGGGCTGACCGTCGACCGTGCCCTCGGGGACACCCAGCCGCGCAAGTAAAGGCGCGAAGCGCTCGGCGGCGCCAGTGGTGACGTAGCGAATGGGACCCGCCTGTTCGTCGGTGGTCGCCAGGCCCCGCGTCTCCAGCACACGTTGGACTTGTCGCGCGACCGCCGGGGCCGCGTCGACTATCTCCAGCGACGGCGCAATCTCGCGGATGATGTCGGCCAGGTACGGGTAGTGCGTGCAGCCCAGCACCACGCGGTCGGCGCCAAGCTCAACCATCGTCACCAGATGCTCGCGCAACAGGGCGCGCGCCTTGGGGCTGTCCCATTCGCCCGCCTCGACCAGTTCTACCAGGCCCGCGCCGACCTGCTCGACCACGCGCACATCTTCGGCGCGCCACCGGGCCATCACGTCGCGCAGAAGTTTCCCCTGCATCGTCGTCGGGGTGGCCAGAACGCCCACGACGCCGGTTTTCGTTTCGAGTACCGCGGGCTTGAGGGCGGGAACCATCCCGACGAAGGGCGTGTCGGAAAACTCCGTGCGCAGGGTCTCGAGCGCGGCGGCGCTGGCGGTGTTGCAGGCGACCACGACCAGCTTGGCGCCCTGGGCGACCAGCCAGCGGGTGCATTCGCTGGCGAAACGGCGCAGCACCTCCTCGGGCTGGCCGCCGTAGGGGCAGCGCGCCTGATCGGCCAGATACAGCAGTGGCTCGCGCGGCAGAAGGGCGCGCACCTCGCGCAGGACGGTCGTCCCACCGATTCCGCTGTCGAAGAATCCGATGGGTGCCCCGGCCATTTCTTCTCCCATATCACGAACGGCCGCGGGAGGAATCGCGAAGAAAATGCGTCAGGGCGTTTCGGTCGGGCCGGGCTGCTGCAGCTGCTTCTTGCGCACCATCGACTTCGCGATCAGCTCGGACACGTTCAGGACGGCGACGCGCTCGGTCGCGTTCCGATCGTTGACACCGTCTTGCAGCATGATGGTGCAGAAGGGGCACGCGGTCGCCACCGTGTCGGCGCCCGAGGCCAGCACCTCGTCCACGCGGTTGTGGTTCACGCGCGTGCCGGTCTTTTCCTCCATCCACATGCGTCCGCCGCCGGCCCCGCAGCAAAACCCGTGTTCCTTGTTGCGCGGAAGCTCGATGCGCGTGCCGGGCAGGGCGTCCAGGGCGTCGCGGGGCGCGTCGTACTCGCCGTTCCAGCGGCCAAGATAGCAGGGATCGTGGAAGGCCACCTTCTTGGTCCCGTCGCCGTCTTTTGCGACGACGATCTTGCCGGAATCGACCAACTGCCGGATGACCTGCGTGTGGTGCAGGACCTCGAAACTGCCGCCGAGCTGCGGATATTCATTCTTGATCGTATGCAGGCAGTGCGGGCAGGCGGTAATCACCTTCTTGACGTGCTTGGCCGTCATTGTGTCGACGTTCTGCTGCGCCTGCATCTGGTACAGCATCTCGTTGCCCGAGCGGCGCGCCGGATCGCCCGTGCAGCCTTCCTCGAGGCCGAGCACGGCGAAGTCGACGCCGCCCTCGCGCAGCACGTCGACGAGCGCGAGCGTCTGCTTCTTGATGCGATCGTCGTACGCGCCCGCGCAGCCGACCCACAGCAGGTATTCGGCGTCTGGCTTGTCGTCGAGCGTGGGCACGCTCTTGCCGTCGGCCCAGTCCATGCGCTTGTCGGCGGCGATGCCCCACGGGTTGCCGTTGCGCTCGAGGTTCGTGAACGTGCGCGCGAGGTCCGTCGGGACCTTCTCCTGCACGAGCACCAGGTTCTGGCGCATCTGCAGGATCTTCTCGGGGTGATCGATGAAGACGGGGCAGACCTCCTGGCAGGCGCCGCACGTCGTGCAGGCCCACAGAACGTCTTCGGAGGTCCGTCCGCCGATGAGCGGCTTGACGACGTCGGCCTCGGCGCCCGCGCCGTGTTGGAAGCGGTCGATGAGGGCGTCGAGCGGGCCGCGGCCCGTCATGCGCGTGCGCATGTCGTCGCGCACGTCGTGGATGACCTGCATGGGCGACAGCGGCTTGCCCGTGTTGAACGCCGGGCAGAAGTTCGAGCAGCGCGCGCACTCGGTGCAGGCGTAGCCGTCGAGCAGCTGCTTCCATGTGAACTGCTCGAACTTGCCGACGCCGTAGTCGCCCTCGTCCTCGAGGTTGCGCAGCGTGCCGATGGGGCGCGCGTCGAGGTTGCGAAAGAAGATGTTCGGCAGCGTTGATGTAGGTATCCGCAGCATCGTTAGCAAACGCCAGCGACGTAAAGCTCGG
>JANXXE010000071.1 GCA_025350815.1 Myxococcales bacterium
CTTGGCTCAACCAAATCGAGAACGCCTTTTCGATCCTGCACAGCCGAGTCCTTGCTGGCGGATCCTGGGCGTCCATACAGGAACTCCAGGACGCCATTTACGACTACCTGCTCTGGCACAACGTCAACGGCAAGCCGTTCATGTGGTCTTACAGGCCGAAATCTTGGTCTAATAACCATGGCGGATCTTCTGCCGGGCGGAACTAGGCGATGCGCATCGTGGTGCTGGACAGCTTTGCCGCCGACCAGGGCGACAGCGACTGGCCCGACCTGCGCGCCCTGGGCGACGTGACCCTGTTTCCGCGCGCACCGACGGACAATCAACGCCTGGTGGAAGCGTGCCAGGGCGCCGAGGCCCTGATCACCAACAAAGAGCCCGTGACGGCCGCCCTGATCGGCAGTCTGCCGGCCCTGCGCTACATCGGGGTCAGCGCGACCGGTACGAACATCGTGGCTGTCGAGGCCGCACGCGCCCGCGGCATTGCCGTCACCAACGTGCCGGGCTATTCGACCGAATCCGTGGCGCAACTGGTGTTCGCGCTGATCCTGGAACTCGGACTTGACGTGGCCAGGCACAGCCGCGCTGTGAAAGAAGGTCACTGGGCACGCACGCCGGATTTCTGTTTCTTCCTGCGGCCGCTGCCCGAGCTTGCCGGTAAGACGCTGGTTATCATCGGGCAAGGTGCGATCGGATCGGCGGTGGCGCGCATCGGCGCGGCGTTCGGAATGACGGTCATCGCCGCGGCGTCGCCCGGCAGATCGACGCCGGGCAGGATGCCCCTGCACGAGGCCCTACCCCTGGGCGATGTCGTGACCCTGCACTGCCCGCTGACGGCCGACACGGCCGCGATGGTCAACGAATCCTTCCTGCGGCTGCTGCGACCGACGGCGCTGTTGATCAACACCAGCCGCGGTGGCCTCGTCGACGAGGCTGACCTGGTGCGCGCGCTGGCGGCCGGGCAGTTGGCGGGCGTCGGCCTGGATGTTCTGGGCACCGAGCCCCCCGGCCCCGACCACCCGCTGACCGATCCGCGGGCGCCGTGGGCCGCGCGCGTCGTCGTCACGCCCCACATCGGCTGGGGCACCGTCGAGGCGCGGGCGCGTCTGCGCGGGCAGGTGGCTGACAATCTGCGCGCGTTTGTGGCCGGCAAGATCCTGAATCGGATCGTCTGACGATCAGAAGACCATCCACCGCCGGGGCAGAAAGTATTCCTCGTAGATGCGAAGCGCGTAGCGATCGGTCATCCCGGTGATGAAGTCGGCGACCGCCCGCGACAGCGGCTCTGTCTCCGGGATCCCCTTCGGCCAGTGCTTGGCGCGAAATTCGTCCGCGTGCGTGTGAAAGTACCCCCACAGCTCCGAGATGATCCGCTGCGCGCGCTCGAACTCTTGCCGGATCTCCGGACGCTCGTAGACCTTCTCGTACAGAAAATCGCGCAGGGCGATGAGATTGCCCAGGATCTCCTCGCTCATGCGAACCTGGCGTTTGTCCTTCAGGCGGGAACTGGCCACCATGTCGCCCACCATGCGGGCGATGCGCTCACTATGCGTGTGCCCGAGAACGCGCAGGATTTCCGCCGGAACTTCGTCCGCGCCCACGACCTTGCCGCGGATCGCGTCGTCGAGATCGTGATTCACGTACGCAACGATGTCGCTGATGCGGACGATCTGTCCTTCCAGGGTCATCGCCATCAGGTTGGCGTTGTCCGAAATGATGTGCCCCTTGCCCTTCGAGTGCTTGAGGATGCCGTCGCGCACCTCCTGGCTGAGGTTGAGGCCCCGTCCCTCGCGTTCCAGCACGTCGATCACGCGCAGCGACTGCTTGACGTGGTGAAATCCGTCGGGCATCAACCGCGCCAGAACCTTTTCGCCCGCGTGCCCGAAGGGTGTGTGGCCCAGATCGTGTCCCATCACGATCGCCTCGGTAAGCGACTCGTTCAGGCGCAACGCGCGCGTCACGGTGCGTGCCACCTGCGCGACCTCCATCGTGTGGCTCATGCGCGTGCGGTAGTGGTCCCCCTCGGGCGCCAGAAAAACCTGCGTCTTGCCGCCCAGGCGTCGGAACGATTTCGAGTGGATGATCCTGTCGCGGTCGTGCTGAAAGATGGGCCGCGTGTCGTCCAGGGGCTCGGGCCGTTCACGTCCCAGGCTGGCCGCGCTTTTCTGCGCAAATGGCGACAGCACCTTCTCCTCGTCCATCTCCAACTGCTCGCGAATGTTCATCGGGCGCCCCCTTCGGCGAGGACAAAACGCTCCGGCAAAAGATCGGCCAGGCGCACCGTTCGCAGGACTTTCCCCGTCGGTGCGGCCAGCGTCACCGTCAGCGCGTCAGCGCCGAATTCAGCCAGCACCTGACGGCAGGCCCCGCACGGCGACGCCGGCGGCGCGGCATTTGTCACCACAACAATCGCCTTCACGCTGCGCGCGCCCGCCGCGACGGCCGCCGCCACGGCGTTTCGCTCGGCACACACGGTCAGCCCGTACGACGCGTTCTCGACGTTGCAGCCCACGTGGACGCGGCCCCGTTCGTCGACCACGGCCGCACCGACGAAAAATTTCGAATACGGGGCGTGGGCGTGGCGACGGACCTTGCGCGCCGCCGCCAGCAGACGGACTGGCACAACGGTCGCGCCCTTCACGAACCCGCCGCTGCGGGCAACCGGGCAACCACGCCTTGCACCAGCGCGCCCAGGTTGGCCGCACCGGCGGCCGCCGCCCGCGTCACGTCCTCGTGGCGCAGCCTGTCGGTCATCACCCCCGCGGCCAGATTCGCCACCAGCGACAAACCCAGCACCGACAACCCCGCGTGGCGGGCCGCGATGACCTCGGCAATGGTCGACATCCCGACCAGACCAGCACCGAGAACCCGCAGCATGCGCACCTCGGCCGGCGTCTCGTACGAGGGTCCGGGCAGGCCGGCATAAACCGCCTCGCGCAAGGGCGACCCGAACAGCGACTTTGAAACCGACGAGGCCAGCTCGCGCAGCGCCGGCGTATAGGTGTCCGTCATATCGACGAAACGCGGGCCCAGGCGTTCGTCATTCGGGCCGGTCAAGGGCGAGGCGCCGGTCAGATTCAAATGGTCACTGATGGCGACAATCTCACCAACCTTCAGGCTGGGATCCACGCCCCCGGACACATTGGTGACAATCAAGGTGCTGGCCCCCAGGGTCGCGGCCACACGCACGCCAAAACCCACCTCCGTGGCGGGATAGCCCTCGTAACCATGCACGCGCCCGCAAAGAATCAATGCCTTGCGCCCCGACCAGGTCCCCATCACCATCCGGCCCGGGTGCCCGGCCACCGTGGTTTCGGGAAACCCCGGCAACGACGCGTACGTAACCGACCGCGCGTCATCCAGATTGTCGGCGGCGCTGGCCAATCCCGAACCCAGGATCACCGCCACCTCCGCGCCCGCTCCGTCGAGGCGTTCGGCGACCGCGGCAGCGGCGACACGGATGCGATCGTAAAATGTGGCGGCAAGTTTCATCGAATCACGCAAGCCATGGGGCGCGAGGCATTGTATCAGACCGCTGGGTCGGCCCCGACGACCTGTCGGACGACCAGTGGGTTTCTTTGAGCCTCGGGGTTCTTGGATATAGTGATGGGAGATTCCCGTGGTGCCTGCGACGCCTATTGTTCTCATGCTGGCGGCGATGCTTTTCGCGGCGGACGGCAAGGACAGCGCACGCGAATACTCGCGACGGGCCAGCGTGGCCTACAACCTCGGGCATTACGACGAGGCCGCCGACCTATACGAATCGGCCTACCGCCTGGTGCAGGACGCCACCCTGCTGTTCAACATCGGTCAGTCCAGCCGCCTGGCGGGGCGCCCCGAACGGGCCCTCGCGGCGTACAAGGGCTTCCTCCGTACCGCCGCCCCCGACGATCCCAACCGCGCTGCGGTGGAAGTGCACGCGGCCGACATGGAGAAGGCCGTCAACGACGCCAGGCGAGCCCCAACGGGCAACGAAAACGCGCGCTCCGCACCGGCGCCAACGCTTCCGCCCCCCGCCGCAACGACTACGGTCGGCGCGACCCACAAAGGGGTGGATGCGCCGGCTGCGGTGGACGTCGTCACGACCGCGGACACCGCGGCGGATGCCTCGCACCGAACCATGCTCGGCGCGCAGGTCGGGGCCGCGGGCCGCGAAGGTTCCAGCGCCACCAACTACCGCGCCTTCGCGCGCCTGACCGACCGCGGCCAGCGCGTGTTCGAGCTGGGTTACTTCCGGCGCGCGATCTATCCGATGAACCCCACCTACCGCTACAGCGCGCTGTACGCCGCGATGACGACCCAGACGGGCTGGGGCTTCGAATTCGGCGCTCTGGGGCGCGACGACGGCTGGCACCTGGCAGTCGGCCGAACGCGCGACTACCTGGCCCTGGGTCTGCGCCTTGAGGCACTGGCGCCCAGCAGTCTGTGCGGCCCCGGCGACGCGCGCGTTCTGTACGCCATTCCGGAAGGCCGCCTGGGTGTTCCGGTCACGTCCCGCTTCACCGTGCTGGCCCTTGCGTCCTACCGGGGCAAGCTGTCCACGCGCAACTGTGAATTCCACCCGTCGCTGCTGACTTTGGACCTGTCCGGCCAATTCACATTGACGCGTGAATGGCTGTTGAACGCCGGTGTCGGCCACTACGGCCTGACCGACTTCGGCAGCGGCAGTCCAGTCGGCCCGTGGCCCGATCGCCAAAACGCGGCCGAGGTGCTGCATCTGGGTGCGCGCTACCAGCTGGGACGCACGGCCCTGTTTTCCGAGCTGCGCACAATGGGCTACCACGGCGGCAGCTACGAAATCCTCCTCGGCGCGGAATTCGGCGCCGTCACCCCCGCTCGATGAAACGCAGCTGACCATGCGCGCGCACGTCCTGGGTTTGGTCCTTTTAGCGGTGATCGCAACCGCTGCGTCCCACGCCGACGCGCAAGGGCTGGCGAACGATGGCGGCATCAAGCTCATCGACGCGGGCCGGGGCGCGGGCCGCCCGTTGGTCTATCGGATCGCCCCCGGGTACAGCCAGACCCTGGTCATCGATCTCGCATCCGGTATCGAGCTTTCCATCGGCGACATGAAGCCGCCCATGGTCAATACCCCGCTATTGCGCTTCACCCTGACGCTGAAGACACGGGCCCTTTCGTCGACGGGCTCGCTGGTCCTGCGCGGCAACATTGCGTCCGTCGAGGTTCTGGGCGCGCCCGGAACGCCGCCCGCGCTCATCCCTGCGCTTGGCGATGACTTGCGGCCCCTGACCGGCGCCTGGTTGACCGCGACCTTGTCCAAGCGCGGTGTCCTGTCGGACGTCAGGGTCCCGGTCGACCCCGGGGCCGCCCCACAGCTTGTGACCACCGCGGCCGCACTGGCGCAGGCCATTCGCGACCTGGTGATCCCGTTCCCTGACAAGCCCATCGCGCGGGGCGCACGCTGGGAACGTCACGTCTCAATCACCCTTGCCGGTGTCCAGGTCGACCAGATGTGGCAGTACCAGCTGTCCGAAATGTCGCGCGACAGCGCCAAGGTGAAAATCGACATCACCCAGACCGCACGCGATCAACCGATGACCCTGCCCGGCCTGCCCCCGGGGGCCGCGGTCACGATCAGGACACTGGAGGGCACCGGCAACGGCACGGCCAGCGTGCCATTGACCAGGCTGGGTGACACCACGACGCTCACGTTGTCCGGGAAGGCCGCCGGCACGGCCCTGAGCGCCACGGAACCCGCCGCCGAGGTGCACCTGTCGACGACAGAATCCGTGACGATGCGTGCAGTGCCCGTCGCCCCGGGCCTCCCGGCGCGCGCGCCTAAAAAGCGCGCAGGCCGTTAATCAGCAACTTCTCGGCCTCGTCCGCGGGCAGCGGACGCGAGAAGAAGTAACCCTGGGCCTTCTTACAGTTCAAGGTGCGCAGCAACGCCACCTGCTCGACCGTTTCAACCCCTTCGGCCGTGACACCCATTCCCAGGTTCTGCGCCAGTGCGATGATGGCACGCACGATTTCAATCTGACCGGCGCCCAGCTTCATGCGATCGACGAACGACCGATCTATTTTCAACGTGTCCACCGGAAACGCATGCAGATAGCTCAGCGACGAGTAACCGGTGCCAAAGTCGTCGAGGTGCAACCGGATTGATAACTCGCGCAGACGCTGAATGGCCTCGGTGCCCACCTTCACGTTTTGCATCAAGGCGCTTTCGGTGATTTCCAGCGACAACGTCGACGGATCCACCTGGGTCTCGGCCAGTACACGTTGTACCTGGTCGACGAAATCCGGTTGCGACAACTGCCGCGTCGATAGGTTCACGCTCATCGTCAAGGGTGCCAGGTCCGGGAAACGCGCCTGCCACACATGCACCTGCCGGCAGGCTTCTTCCAGAACCCAAAGCCCCAACGGACAGATGAGGCCCGTCTCCTCGGCAATGGGAATGAAGACGTCGGGCCCCACCATGCCCCGCCGCGGATGCTTCCAACGCACCAGCGCCTCGAAGCCCTCCACGCGCCGGGTCTCAAGATCGACGATGGGCTGGTAGTGCAGCAGATGCTCTTTCCGATCCAGCGCGCGTCGCAGATCCGTCTCCAACGCCAGCTGGCTGGCCGCGCGCTTATGCATCTCCGAGTCGAAGATCTCGTACCGAGAGCGACCGTTGGCCTTGGCCCGGTACATGGCGATGTCGGCGTCGCGCACCATGTCCTCGGGCCTGTCGTATCCCGACGAGCTAAGCGCGATGCCGAGACTCATACTCGAAAATATCTCGGTGCCGTTGACAGTGAACGGCGCCGTCAGCTCCTGCTGAATCCGAGCCGCGACGCGCGTGGCATCCGCCTCGCTTTTGATGTCGTCCAACAAGATGCTGAATTCGTCGCCGCCGATGCGCGCCAGCGTATCCGTCGGTCGCACACAGGTTTCCAGCCGACGGGCCAGCTGGACCAGCAATTCGTCGCCTTCCTGGTGGCCCAGGCTGTCGTTGACGCCTTTGAAGCGATCCAGATCCAGATAGATGATCGCGAACAATGTCGTCGCCATGGGACGCCGCTTGGCGGCCTGCAGAAGGTGTTCAACGCGGTTCATGAACAGCGCTCGGTTGGGCAACTGCGTAAGCGAATCGTACAGCGCCTGCTGTTCGAGGCGCGCCTCGATGGCCTTGCGCTCGGTGATGTCGCGCGAGATGCCGAAGGTCCCGACGATGCGCCCCTCGGAATCGCGCAGGGGCATCTTGGTCGTCGATACCCACTTCACCCCGCCGCCCGGCAGTGTCTCTTTCTCCTCGACCGCGACCAGGGGTTGGCCCGTGCGCAAGATCTCCTGCTCGTCGCGAAACGCCTGCTGCGCGTGCTCGTCAGTGAAAAAGTCGAAGTCGGTCTTGCCCTGCACCTGGCCCGGATCCGTGATGCCGAATTTTCCGGCGGTGTAGCGATTGACCCGGGTGAATCGGCTGTTCTTGTCCTTGAAATAGATGCTGTCCGGAATGGTGTCCATCAACGTCTGCAGCAGGAACACCTGCTCGATCAGCTCCTGCTCGATTCGCACACGGCGACTGACCGGGGGCGGGATCGGGGAGCCAGCTGGCAGGCCCGGCGCGCGCTTTACCGCCACTGGCTCGCTCCTGCATGAAGTGTTCGGTGCCACACTGGAATTTCTCCGAACATTGCTTGCTCCACTATATCGCCACCATGGCAGTGCTCCTTGAGGAATTCCTTCGCCACCGACGGAGATGTGTGCGCAAAGCAGCCCGCGCAGGCGCCCTGTCACGGGCCACCCGACGTGTCGGACTACGCACCCAGCCAGCCGCGGCGAATCGCCCGGCGAATTCCCGTGGCTTTTGCGTCGATGGACAGACCCAGCCGACGTTCGGGGTTCTCGCCAAGAACAAGATCGACGGTGCGCAAAGACTCGATGCGAAAGAAGGTAATCGCCACACCCTGACCCGGCGCCCCGTCGGCCAGACGCCTCATCACAGTAGCGGCATTCACCCGATAGCCGTCGACGGCCACTATTTCGTCGCCGAACGACAGGCCCGCGCGGTCTGCGGGCGAATTCGGCACGACGTTTCGCACGACTGCGCGATCGCCGCCGGGAATCGGGGTCGCGGGCGCAAAGCTCAACCCCGACCATGGGCGCAGGCGCCGCCGCCTGGTGCCATCGTCGTCCTCGTCCTGCCAGGGCGCCGACTGATCCACCACCAACCCGGCCTGGCGCAACAAGGCGGGCACCGGCAACTCGTCGCAGCCGTCGATGTACCTGTCAAAGTAGAAGGCCAGGGATCGACCCGCCGTTGCATCTGCGGCTGCCCGTATGTCCTGCACCGTGATCCCGACAGCGGACTTGGCTTGCCGCCTCCACAGGCGCACGAACAGATCCTCCACGCCCCGACGACCGGCGGTGGCGCGCCTCAACAGTAACTCCAGCACCACGGCCGCCCACTTGCCCTTTTCGTAGTAGCTGACCATGCGGTTGGTGTGATTGTCCGCGGGCCGGTACTGCTTGATCCAGGCCTCGAACGACAGCTCGGACAGCGGCGTGACGTTGCGCCCGGGCCGCGAGGCATAGCGCGGCCATTCGCCAGCGAGGTCCTGCAAATACTTCTTCACGGACAGCAGCCCCGCGCGCAGCAGGACGATGCTTTCCATGTATTCGGTGAAGCCCTCGTGAAACCACAGCAGCCGCGTGTAGTTCTCCTGCGTGTAGTCGAACGGGCCCAGCACCCGATCGCGGATGCGCTTGACGTTCCAGGCGTGGAAAAACTCGTGTGCGGCCAGCTCGGCGAAACTCTGATAGCCAGCCTCGTCCTCGAAGGCCATGCCCGCGATGTCCAGCGTGGTGGACGCCGCGTGTTCGAGGCCCCCGCCCCGGTTCGGCAAGGCGTGAATGATGAAGAGATAGCGGTAGAAGGGAAATCCGCTGAACAGCGCGCCGGCCGCAGCGACGATTTTCCGCAGGTCGCGCAGCAAGCGGGGCACGTCCGCATTCGTGCGGCCGTACAGCGCCACCTCGAAGGCCACCTTCCCCACACGCCATCGGTACAGATCGTGTGTGCCGACCTCGAAAGGCGCATCGGCGACGGCGTCGAAGCCGTCCGCGTGGTAGCCGCCCGCTGTCTTTTCCAGAGCCGTGGACACGCGCCAGCCGGGCGGCGCCTTCACCTTCACGACGCAGGGGCGCCCAAGCTGCCCCTCGACAAAAAAGAACAGGCTGGTGCCGTTCCAGAAACCGTGCCGGTCGTCCAGGAATGACGTGCGGACGCTCTGCTCGAACGCGAACACGCGGTAGCGCGCCCGCATCGCCCGCCCGCCGGTCTCGACGCGCCATCGTTGCTTGTCCAGGCGCTGTGCCAAAAGAGGGCGCCCACGTCCGTCGGTAAAAGTCAGATCGTAAATGTGCCGGGCGAAATCCCGCACCATGTAGCTGCCCGGCGCCCAGGTCGCAAAGACCAGTTCGACCGCCGCCTGCCCGGGCAGCGCCGGCACCTCCATCGTCACGTCGAATTCGTGACTGGCCGGCGTGGGCATCGAGACCAGGTAGCGAATGGGAACCATGCCGATCCCTTATCACAACGCATTTGCGGGGGCCCCATCCCGCCAGGCCCTCTGCTATGTTGGCCGCGTGGCCAGCGGCCCCACCGTCTCCGTCTCGGTCGATCTCGACGCCGTCGAGTGTTATTTCCGCATTCACGCCTTGCCGGGCGAGCCGCCGACTGACGCGCGCTTTGCGATTTTGCATCGCTGCCTGCCCCGTTTCGCCGAGCTATTCGCCCGCCACGGCGTGCCCGCCACCTTCTTCGTCGTCGGCCGCGATCTCGAAGAAGACAGCGAAGGCCGACGGCTGCTTGAATCGCTGGCCCGCGACGGGCACGAACTGGCCAACCACAGCCACAACCACCGCTACGAACTGGTCCGCCTGGGACGCGCCCGCATCTGCCAGGAGATAGACCACGCCCACACCGCCATCGCGGCGTGCAGCGGGCAGGCCCCGGTTGGCTTTCGCGCCCCGGGTTACGAGGTTTCAGCCGAGGTCATCGACCTTCTTTGCGAGCGCCGGTACGCCTACGACTCGTCCGCGTTCCCGTCGGTGCCCTACTACACGGCCAAGACCCTCGTGATGGCCGCCATGCGCCTTGCCGGCCGGAAGTCCGGCAGTTACCTCGGCAACCCGGCCATCTTGCGCGCGCCCCGCACGCCCTACCACCCGAGCGACAGCGATCCCTACCGGCGCGGCCAGCAGCCCATCTGGGAGTTGCCCATGGCCGTCAGCCCCTGGCTGCGGCTGCCCGTCATCGGGACCACCCTCATCAGCGCCCCAGACTGGCTGCGCACGCGCCTGGTGGCGGCCACCCTGCGCGAGCCGTTCCTGAATCTGGAACTGCACGGCATCGATCTGGCCGACGCCGACGGCGACGATTTCCCGCCGGCGCTGATCGCCAGGCAGCCCGATCTGCGCCTGCCGCTTGCCCGTAAGCTTGCCGCCCTGGACGCCACCTTGACCCAGGCACGCGCCGCCGGCGCCACTTTCAAGACCCTGCGCCAGGTGACCGCGGCCCTATAGCTGGGGGCGCGGCCCTACGCGCCGATGCTCGATTCCCAGCGGTTGACCTCGGGCATCACGGCCGCCAGTTCCGCAGCATCGCGCGCCGCCAAAAACAGCATCCGATCCAGCAGCGGCCGCGCCTCGTCGATGCGCCCCTCGGCCACCAGCCGCCGCAACTCGTAGCGCACACGGATCAGCTCACGAACTTCCGAGAATTCCATGCTTGCCCCCCTCGCGTAATGGTATCTGAACGCATTACCAGGTTAGGGGCCCGCACCAGCCCGTCAAATTTCTTGATCGTCACCCTGGGACTCGCAGCCTGAGTGGACCAGCGTCGAGGGGGGGCAGGTCAGTCAAACGTGCAAGCAGATCGTCCCGGGAATCCGAGTTATAGATCCGCTCGAAACTTCTCTTCATTGAGCGTCTTCAGCGCTCGGCACAGACCGTTGATGTATCGATCCGAGATCTCGGTCTTCAATCCATTGTGGGCAGGTATCGGATAGCAATCGGTGCCAAGTCTGGCCTTCCAGTGCGAGCCTGACCGCGGCTCTTCCACTGAGCCATTCTGATTCTCAAGCGCCCTCTTAAGGTCTCGCAAACAGGCGGGCACGTAATGCCTCGCCTAGTGGTGAAGCTCGGTCGTAGACGGATCATCCTGGCCGGTCGCCACCAAGATGGTTCACGCCGAATGGTGGGAAAACCGCATCATCCGCCAGAAGGAAATCGACGCCTCAATCGCTGCCAAAGCCGAGTTCGAGTATCTCTACGATCGGCCCTACGAGGACAAATCCAAAGTCCGCGTCGCCGGTCCCTTCACCGTAGAAAGCCTGTCTCCCCACCGAGTCCTTGGAGTCGACGAGAACGACGAACTCATCGACCGGGTGGCCGAGCCCGGCGCCACATACGGCGACCCCAAGCAGACATTCGCTCAGATGATCCTGGACAATCTCAAGGTCGCCGGCGTCCAGCAAGCACACAAAGAAGACAAGATCAGCTTTACTGCGCTTACGCCCTGGCCTGGGCGTCTTGTATGCGCGGAGGGTCGATACCTGGAAGGCGACAAAGAGAAACGGGCGGCGATCTTCATCGGCCCCGAGTTCGGCACCGTCCAGCGGGCCGATCTCGTGGAGGCCACCAAGGAGGCCGGCGACGCCGATTTCGACGTCCTGATCGCCTGTGCCTTCAACTACGAAGCCCGCACCACCGATTTCACCAAGCTCGGCCGCCTCTCAGTTCTAAAAGCCCGCATGAACGCGGACCTGCACATGTCCGAAGATCTGAAGAACACCGGCAAGGGCAACCTCTTCGTCATCTTTGGCGAGCCGGACATCGACATCACGCCCGTCAAGGGCGGCCAGTTCCAGATCAAGGTCAACGGAGTGGACGTTTTCGATCCCAGCACGGGCGAAGTCCGCAGCGACGGCGCGGACGGCATCGCCTGCTGGTTCGTCGACACCGACTACAACGAGGAAAGCTTCTTCGTCCGCCACGCCTATTTCCTGGGCGCGAACGATCCCTACAGCGCCCTCAAGACCACGCTCAAGGCCGAGATTAACGAGGAAGCCTGGGCGACGCTCAAGAGCGACACGTCCCGCCCGTTCCCAAAGCCAAGGTCGGGCCGCATCGCCGTGAAGGTCATCAACCACTTGGGCGACGAGGTCATGAAGGTATTCAAGGTTTCCTGATCTTGTAAACTATTGTAATTATTTTGAGTTTTAGATTACTTCACACTATACTTCACACAGCCCGCATCCGGAGCTACCTTTACGGGAGATGAGCCCTATCGACGATCCCCTCACATCTGCGCCACCGGCGGAAGTTCCGCTGAAGAATGCGCCACTGGTCCGAGTCATCGCCCAGATCCGCTTTCCAGAGATATTGGCTGTTGAGAACCGGGAGTTCGTGGCCCCTTTCCAGGAAGCGATACGAAAGACATATCCGGTGCTTCGCTCTGAACGCACCCAGAATGTGCTGCTCGGTCCGAACGGGATCACGCAGCCAAAGCCACATACCGCATGGCGGTTTAGCGACGCGGACGAAAACTGGCGCGTATCTCTGGCGCCCGACTTCCTCGCGCTCGAAACCACGAAGTACACCAACCGTTCGGACTTCTTCCGCCGCCTGGCTTCCGTGGTGGAAGCGCTCAACCAGCATGTCGACCCCAAGTTGGTCGACCGGCTTGGCGTTCGCTACATCGACCGCATCACGGGTGAGGCGCTGGACGATATCGCCCGTCTGGTTCGACCAGAGGTCCGGGGAATTATCGGTGCCATTGCCAGCCAGCATGCTGTGCAGGCCTTGTCGGAATCTCTCTTCGAGGTGAAAGACGCACGATTTTTGGCCCGGTGGGGCCAGCTTCCGGCCAACGCCACCATCGATCCGGCGGCGATCGAGCCCGCAAAGGAAAAGAGTTGGATCTTGGATCTCGATATGTTCACCACCACGCGAATGCCCTGCGTGGCAGACGATATCGTTGCGCGGGCTCAGCAGTTTGCCGAGCGCATCTACACGATGTTTCGGTGGGCTGTGACCGATGATTTCCTTCGCCACTACGGGGGCACGCCATGACCCTGCCCGAAAATACCGAGTCCACGTCGGCCGAGGGAGCCATGTGGCGCAATCCTCTCGCCACACCCTTGCTGGCAGGTTGTCTGCTTGCCGGAATGGGAACGTCCAGTGCCTACGCATGGTCCGGAGAAACCATGCAGATCCAACGTTATGAACAGACATCGGCCGGGGCCCCTGTCGCTCCTTCCGAAAACGCCGGTCCCGCCATCGGCGAGCTGCGCCGTCTAAGTGGGTTCACCTGGGAGCAGTTGGCGCGTCTGTTCAACGTCAATCGCCGTTCACTGCATTTCTGGGCCAGCGGAAAGGCCATGTCTGTGAGCAACGAGGAGCACCTACAACGGTTACAAGGAGCGATCCGAAAAATCGATCGAGGGTCAGGCGACGCGAACCGGACAGCACTCTTGGCCGTCCAAGCCGATGGCACGATTCCGTTCGATCTTCTGTGCGAGCGCCGATACGACGCGGTCGTTACCCTGCTGGGACCGGCCGAGACCCTGCGGGTACGACAGCCCAAACCGTCGGCGGCAGCGATAGCTGCGCGCGCGCCACGTCCGCCGGAAGAGTTGGTCGGCGCTCTGCAAGACCGCATCCACCCGTCCAGCGGGAGGCTGCTCGGTACGAAGCCCCTGCGTGTTTCACGGAGCAAGTAGGTGCCGATCCTCCTGTCCGATTCGCCAGAGGTGGCGACGATCGACGAGGCCATGCAGGTGTGGCGGCAAGGCGACATTGCCCGCGACGAACGGTGGTTCGTCCACGCGGCCGATCCCGCGCGAGCCCTGACGGACGCCTCTGCACAAGCCGAGGCAGAAGGAGCCCAAGCTCTGACTTCCGAGGTTGATGGTTTGGTAGTGCTCACCCAGACGTGCGACATCATCCGCAGCTGCCTGAAACGTCCCTACCTTGAAGTCGCCCCTGTAGTGCCGGTCAGTTCACAGGACATGGCATCCGTTCAACGAGGATACCGGCCTAACCTGGCGCCTCTTCCTGTGCTGAGTGACGCCGCTGTTGATCTGGACCGCGTCATGACCGTCGAGAAGTCCATCGCGGCCCAATGGAAGCGCACACCTGGGGTTACGACGGACACAGATGTGCGGGCCTTCGCGCAGGCGCTGGCTAGAAAACGCGCGCGCTTCGCCTTCCCGGACGACTTTGTCCTTCTCGTTGACCAACTTCAGCAGCGCCTTGCGGGCAAGCATGACAAGAACAGCGACGAGGGACTCGGCCTCCGCGCCCTGAGGGAGATTCGCGTGCAAGCGTCGCCAGCGTGGGATAGCGACCAACCCAGCATTTTCTTCTGGTTTCTTCGCGACGGCTCCGCCCCAACATTCAAGGGACAAAACTGGAACGACCTGCGCGAGGCATGGCTGAAGCTGGTCCCAAAACAGGGACGATTCGTTGATGTTGACGGCGTGGTCGTCACCTTGGACGACATGACCGGGACCGACTACGTCGCCAGCGACCCTCTGGATCTGGACCATCTGTCATCACGAACGAGGAAGGAATAACCCGGTGGAATTCCGGATCGCGGACACGGAGAAGGTCCCTTCCACGTCATCGGAACGGTATACGAGGGATGCAGTCCGCATCCGTGATCAACTTGCTCCAGATTTACCTTCAGCACCATCTGGCTCGCGATCAACTTCACGAACTCTCGATCGACACCCTTGAGCAATGTCGAGAAGGGGACGGACTGCCCCTTCGTCACCATCAAGAACAGTTCATCCCAGAAGTTGTCGGGCGCACGACGCGAGAATGGATCCCGGCCAGCCACGATATCGTCAGCCACCACCATCGAAGATGCTTCGAAGACCATCTCCATCGCATGCTGAAATGAAGTCCCCTGCGACACAACATCGAGGTCGAGACAATGTGCGACCCACTGATCGGGCAGATCTTCCGCAGGCCGTACAACTACCCACAAGTTGAAGATGCGCATCGGAATCACCTATCGGTTGTTCTAGCAGAAAAGTGCGGCCGTCTGGCGTGCCTGTCAAATTCGCAGCGTTTTCATGCCCCTAGCGGCTCCTCGATCTCTCGGCCTCCCACATACGATTGATCAATCTCCCGGCATAGCTAGTGCGTGTCGGGAAATTCGGGCGGGCAAATCCCGGCCCAGGATGCGGCGGGGAATGGCGGACACCCGGGCGGTGGGGCCAGTCCGGCCTGTTCCGCGCCCCCGGTTGCCGGGGCGGCTCACCCGACGGCCGCCGC